>JAZRBL010000142.1:0-13065 GCA_045635045.1 Candidatus Enterocola sp.
GTCGTCCTCAAGTATCTTACAAAGAAGCTATCACCAACACAGTTGATATCCGTGAAGTTTACAAAAAACAATCGGGTGGTCGTGGTAAATTTGCCGACATGGTATTGAAAGTAGGTCCTGCTGACGAAAACTTCGAAGGCAACTTGCAATTCGTAGACGAAGTAAAAGGTGGTAACATTCCTAAAGAATTTATCCCTTCTATCCAAAAAGGTTTCTTGGCTGCTATGCGCAACGGTGTGTTGGCTGGCTTCCCAGTAGATCGTCTAAAAGTTGTTGTAGTTGACGGTTCTTATCACCCTGTTGACTCTGACCAATTGTCGTACGAAATCTGTGCACAAATCGCGTTCAAAAACGCTTGTGCTAAAGCAAAACCCGTTCTTATGGAACCTATCATGAAAGTAGAAGTGGTAACTCCAGAAGAAAACATGGGTGACGTTATCGGCGACTTGAACAAACGTCGTGGTCAAGTAGAAGGTATGGAAACCAGCCGTTCAGGTGCTCGTGTTGTAAAAGCTAAAGTACCTTTGGCAGAAATGTTTGGTTACGTAACCGCATTGCGTACCATTACTTCGGGTCGTGCAACTTCTTCTATGGAATTCTCGCACTACGCAGAAGTATCAACTGCAATTGCAAAACAAGTATTGACCGAAGCTAAAGGTCGCGTAGATTTATTGTAATAACAACGCTAGGGGTTAGCAAATGATTCTTAACCCCTAGCATAACTTTAATAAAAAATGGCACAAAAAATTAGAATCAAATTGAAATCTTACGATTACAACTTGGTAGACAAATCTGCTGAAAAAATCGTAAAAACTGTAAAAGCAACTGGTGCAGTAGTAAGTGGTCCAATTCCATTGCCAACTCACAAACGTTTCTTTACTGTTAACCGTTCAACTTTCGTTAACAAAAAATCTCGTGAACAATTCCAATTGTTCTCGTACAAACGTTTAATTGACATCTATAGCTCGACTGCTAAAACCATCGACGCTTTGATGAAACTAGAATTGCCTAGCGGTGTTGACGTAGAAATTAAAAACTAATTGATACGTTCTAAAAACAAAACTATTTAACTATTTAATAATACATTGAAATGCCAGGATTAATTGGAAAAAAAATCGGAATGACTTCCGTTTTCAGTGCTGATGGTAAAAATGTACCATGCACTGTTATCGAAGCTGGTCCTTGTGTTGTTACCCAAATCAAAACCATCGAAAAAGATGGTTACGAAGCAATCCAATTGGGTTTCTCTGAAAAGAAAGAGAAAAACACCAACAAAGCAGAAGCAGGATTGTTTGCTAAAGCAGGCGTAGCTCCACAAGCCCACTTGGTTGAGTTCAAGGGATTTGAAGGTGACTTCAAATTGGGTGATGTAATTACCGTAGACATGTTTGCCGACGCAGGTTGGGTAGACGTTATCGGTACTTCTAAAGGTAAAGGTTTCCAAGGTGTAGTAAAACGCCACGGTTTTGGTGGTGTGGGTCAATCAACTCACGGTCAACACAACCGCTTGCGTGCACCCGGTTCAATCGGTGCTTGTTCTTACCCTGCTAAAGTATTCAAAGGAATGCGCATGGCTGGACAAACAGGCAACGCTCGTGTTACCGTTGAAAACCTAGAGATTTTAAAAGTGATTCCTGAAAACAACTTGATCCTTATCAAAGGTTCGGTTCCAGGAGCTAAAGGTTCAATCGTAGTAGTAAATAAATAATGGAACTAAGCGTATATAATATCGAAGGAAAAGACACCGGAAGAAAGGTTACATTAGATGAATCTATTTTCGGTATTGAGCCTAATGATCATGCAATTTACTTGGACGTTAAGCAATACATGGCTAACAATCGTCAAGGTACGCATAAATCAAAAGAAAGAAGCGAAGTTGCAGGTAGTACTCGTAAATTAGGCCGTCAAAAAGGTGGTGGTGGTGCTCGCCCTGGTGACATCAAATCGCCTGTTCGTGTAGGTGGTGGTCGTATTTTTGGTCCTGTACCACGCGATTACAGCTTCAAATTGAACAAAAAAGTAAAACAATTGGCTCGCAAATCTGCATTGTCTTACAAAGTACAAGAAAATGCTTTGGTTATTGTTGAAGACTTCACTTTCGAAGCTCCAAAAACCAAAAATTACACCGATATGCTTAAAAACTTAAAATCTGATGATAAAAAATCGCTTTTAGTTTTAGCAGACCAAAATAAAAACGTATATTTGTCGGCTCGTAACTTGGAAAAAGCAGACGTTGCAACTGTTTCAGAATTAAGCACATACCGCATCTTGAATGCTAAGAGCTTACTTCTAACAGAAAACGCTGTTGCTAGTTTGCAAGCAATCTTTAACGCATAAAGGAGGAAATAAGTATGGAAATCATCATTAAACCAATCGTTACCGAAAAGGCAACTGGACTTTCAGAAAAATTCAACCGTTATTCGTTCAAAGTCAGCAAAAACGCCAACAAAATTGAAATTAAAAAAGCTGTTGAAGCAGCTTACAACGTAACTGTACAAGACGTTAATACTATGAATGTAGCTGGTAAAAACAAAACTCGCTACACCAAATCTGGTATTATCAAAGGTGCAACTTCTGCGTATAAAAAAGCAGTTGTTACGTTGAAAGAAGGAGATACAATCGATTTTTATAGCAACCTTTAATAAAAGAAAATGGCTGTACGTAAATTCAACCCCACAACACCGGGGCAGAGACACAAAATTATTGGAACATTTGACACAATTACTACAAATGCTCCAGAAAAATCTCTTGTATTCGGCAAAGCTCAAACTGGCGGTCGTAACCATGTAGGTAAAATGACCATGCGCTATTTGGGTGGCGGACACAAAAGAAAATTCAGAGTAATTGACTTCAAACGCGAGAAAGACGGAATTCCCGCAACTGTAAAAACCATCGAATACGATCCAAACCGTTCGGCTCGTATTGCGTTGTTGTTCTATGCTGACGGCGAAAAACGTTATATTCTTGCTCCTAATGGTTTGGAAGTAGGTCAAGTAATCCTTTCTGGCGCTGAAGCAGCTCCTGAAGTTGGTAACGCTTTGCCACTACAAAACATTCCATTGGGTACTGTTATCCACAACATTGAGTTGAGACCTGGTCAAGGAGCTGCTTTGGTACGCTCTGCTGGTACTTTTGCTCAATTAACCTCTCGCGAAGGCAAATATGCTATTATCAAATTACCTTCGGGCGAAACCCGTATGATTCTTTGCACTTGCAAAGCAACTGTAGGCGCCGTAGGTAACTCCGATCACGCTTTGGAACAATCTGGTAAACCAGGTCGTTCTCGTTGGTTGGGACGTCGTCCTCACAACCGTGGTGTAGTTATGAACCCAGTCGATCACCCCATGGGTGGTGGCGAAGGCCGTCAATCTGGTGGTCACCCAAGATCACGCAAAGGCTTGTTGGCTAAAGGCTATAAGACTCGTGCTCCTAAAAAGGCTTCAAGTAAGTACATCATCGAGAGAAAGAAAAAGTAATTTGATTTTAATCTAAGAGAAGTATTATGAGTCGTTCATTAAAAAAAGGCCCATTCATTTGCGTAAAACTTGAAAAAAGAGTCATTGCAATGAATGAAGCAAATAAAAAATCAGTAGTCAAAACTTGGTCGAGAGCTTCGATGATTTCTCCCGATTTTGTTGGCCACACCATCGCTGTTCACAACGGTAACAAATTTATCCCTGTGTACATTACAGAAAATATGGTAGGTCACAAATTAGGCGAATTCGCTCCTACTCGAAACTTCAGAGGCCATGGTGGTAACAGAAAATAAAAATAATTAGATATGGGTGTTAGAAAAAAACAAACAGCAGACAAACGTAAAGAAGCTAAAAAAGCGCTTTACTTTGCAAAGCTAAATGATGTGCCTACATCGCCCCGTAAAATGCGCTTGGTCGCTGATATGATTCGTGGCGTTGAAGTGTACAAAGCACTTGGTATGTTGAAGTTCTCGACAAAAGAAGCAGCTGCTCGTTTAGAGAAATTGCTTCGTTCAGCTATCGCTAACTGGGAACAAAAAACCGGTAAAAAAGCTGAAGACGAAAACTTGGTAGTAAGTGCCGTATTCGTAGATTGTGGTCGTACTTTGAAACGTTTGCGTCCTGCTCCTCAAGGTCGCGGTTATCGTATCCGTAAACGTTCAAATCACGTAACCATTTGTGTTGATAGTGCTAACAATAACAAAGACTGATCGTATGGGACAAAAAGTAAATCCAATTGCTAACCGTTTAGGCATCGTTAAAGGTTGGGATTCTAACTGGTTTGGTGGTAAAAACTATGGTGATACCATCCTAGAAGATTCTAAACTAAGAAAATACTTGCAAGCCCGTTTGGCTAAATGCAGCGTATCACGTATTGTTATTGAACGTACTGTTAAATTGATCACTATCACTGTTTGCACCTCTCGTCCCGGTATGATTATCGGTAAAGGTGGTCAAGAAGTTGATAAGTTAAAAGAAGAATTGAAAAAAATTACCGATAAGGACGTACAAATTAACATCTTTGAAATTAAGAAACCTGATTTGGACGCAGAAATCGTTGGTAACAACATTGCTCGTCAAATCGAAGGTAAATTTGCTTACCGTCGCGCTGTTAAAACTGCTATCGCAGCTACCATGCGTGCAGGTGCAGAAGGTATCAAGGTTCAAGTGTCTGGTCGTCTAAACGGTGCAGAAATGGCTCGTTCGGAAATGTACAAAGAAGGACGTACTCCTCTTCACACTTTCCGTGCAGACATCGACTATGCACAATGCGAAGCACTTACCAAGGTAGGTCTTATTGGTATTAAGGTTTGGATTTGCCGTGGCGAAGTTTATGGCAAAAAAGACCTTACACCTCAATTTACCAACGCCAAAGAAGGTCACTCTATGGGTGGAAACAATGGCAAAGGTTTTAAAAAGAGAAAAAAATAATCTGTTAATTTCAAGAAATTATGTTACAACCTAAAAAGACTAAGTTCAGAAGACCCCAAAAGGGTACCATGAAAGGCAACGCTGGCCGTGGTAACCAATTGGCTTTTGGATCTTTCGGTATAAAGGCCTTGCAACCAAAATGGATTACCGGTCGTCAAATTGAAGCGGCTCGTATTGCTGTTACCAGATACATGCAACGTCAAGGTCAAGTATGGGTGAGAATTTTCCCCGATAAACCAATTACCAAAAAACCTGCTGACGTACGTATGGGTAAAGGTAAAGGTAATCCAGAAGGCTACGTAGCTCCTGTTACTCCCGGCCGTATGTTATTCGAAGTAGAAGGCGTTCCTTTCGCAGTTGCTAAAGAAGCATTGCGTTTGGCTGCTCAAAAACTTCCTATCACAACCAAATTTGTGGTAAGACGTGACTACGATTATGAATCAGAAAATGCGTAAATAGTATGAAAACAGCAGAAATTAAAAAGTTAGTAGACAAAGAGATTGTAGAAAGACTCGAAGGCGAAAAAGCTAACCTAGCTAAATTGAAGTTGAGCCATGCTATTTCTCCTCTTGACAATCCTAGTCAAATTCGTGAAACACGCAAAACAATTGCTCGTTTAGAAACCGAGTTGCGTCAAAGAGAAATTAATAAATAATAATACACCGGATATGAGAAACCTAAGAAAAGAAAGACAAGGAATCGTATCAAGCAACAAAATGGACAAAACCATTACCGTTGCTGTCAAGTGGAAAGAAAAACACCCTATTTACGGTAAATTCGTAAATAAGACAAAAAAATACCACGCACACGACGAAAACAATGAATGTGGTATTGGTGATACGGTAAGAATTATGGAAACTCGTCCATTGAGTAAACTCAAAAGATGGAGATTGATTGAAATTATCGAAAAAGCAAAATAAACCATGATACAACAAGAATCAAGACTTACCGTAGCCGACAACAGTGGCGCAAAAGAAGTGCTATGTATTCGCGTATTGGGCGGTACTGGCAAACGTTATGCCACAGTAGGGGACATTATTGTTGTGGCTGTTAAATCGGTAATCCCCTCTAGTGATACTAAAAAAGGTGCCGTTTCGAAGGCAGTGGTAGTTCGTACCAAAAAAGAAATTAGACGTGCTGATGGTTCGTACATTCGTTTCGACGACAACGCTTGCGTATTGTTGAACGGAGCTGGCGAAATGCGTGGCAGCCGTATCTTCGGACCTGTAGCCAGAGAATTGCGTGCAACTAACATGAAAATTGTTTCGTTAGCACCAGAAGTACTTTAATTCGAAAAACAATTCAGAGATGACAAAGTTACACATCAAAAAAGGTGATACCGTCTATGTAAACGCAGGCGACGACAAAGGTAAAACCGGTCGCGTTTTGGAAGTACAAGTTGAAAAACAACGTGCTATCGTAGAAGGTATTAATATGGTACCAAAACATACCAAACCTAATGCAAAAAGTCCACAAGGTGGCATTGTGAAAAAACAAGCTCCCATTCACATCTCTAACCTTAACGTAGTAGACAAAAACAATAAGCCTACTCGTATTGGTCGTAAAAAAGTGGATGGCAAATCAGTGCGTTACGCTAAAACAACAGGGGAGGAAATTAAATAATGAATACCGCTAGTTTAAAGAAAGATTACGTAGAACGCATTGCTCCCGCTTTGATGAAACAATTTGGTTACAAATCGAGCATGCAAGTGCCCGTTTTGGAAAAAATTGTTTTGAACCAAGGTTTAGGTGCAGCAGTTGCAGACAAAAAAATCATCGAAATTGCTATCAACGAAATGACTGCAATTTCTGGCCAAAAAGCAGTAGCAACTTATTCGAAAAAAGATATTTCGAACTTCAAATTGCGTAAAAAAATGCCTATTGGTGTATGTGTTACCCTTCGTCGCGATCAAATGTACGAATTCCTAGAAAAATTGGTACGCGTTGCATTGCCTCGTATCCGCGACTTTAAAGGTATTAACAGCAAAATGGATGGACGTGGAAATTATACCTTTGGTATCCAAGAACAAATTATTTTCCCTGAAATCAACATCGATGCTGTTTCTAAAATCATGGGTATGAACATTACCTTTGTTACATCGGCTAAAACCGACGAAGAAGCTTACGCTTTGTTGAAAGAATTTGGTTTACCCTTTAAAAAATAAGGAATAGATTATGGCAAAAGAATCAATGAAAGCCCGCGAGGTGAAAAGAGCAAAATTAGTTGCCAAATTTGCTGCTAAACGTGAACAACTAAAAGCAGAAGGCAATTATGAAGCTTTGCAAGCTCTTCCTAAAAACGCCTCTCCGGTAAGATTACACAACCGTTGCAAAATCACTGGTCGTCCTAAAGGTTATATGCGTGTATTTGGATTGTCTCGTATCCAATTCCGCGAAATGGCTTCTAAAGGCTTAATCCCAGGTGTTAAAAAAGCAAGCTGGTAATCAAAAAAACAAACAAAAGAAAGTATAACTAAATATTGTCAGGGCAGTCCTGATTAATTTAATTTTTAACTTATGACAGATCCAATAGCAGATTATTTGACGCGTTTGCGCAATGCAATCAAAGCTGGCCACAAAGTAGTGGAGGTTCCTGCGTCAAATCTTAAAAAAGAACTTACCAAGATCTTGTTTGAACAAGGATATATCTTGAACTACAAGTTCGAAGAAGATGGTCCTCAAGGTACCATCAAAGTGGCTTTGAAATATGACAAAGCCGGTAAAGTAAACGCTATTAAAAAATTACAGCGTGTATCTACTCCAGGTTTGCGTAAATATGCAAGCCATAAAGATCTCCCACGTGTATTGAACGGTTTGGGAATCGCCATCATTTCTACCTCTAAAGGTGTAATGACCGACAAAGAAGCTCGCGAATTGAACGTGGGTGGTGAAGTATTGTGTTATGTTTATTAATTGAGGAGGATAGAAAGATGTCTAGAATTGGAAAATTACCTATCAGCATACCTGCCGGTGTAACAGTTACTGTTTCTGGCAACGAAGTGGCCGTTAAAGGTCCTAAAGGTGAGTTGAAACAAACTATCAATCCTATTATTTCTGTAGAAGTAAACGGTAACGAAATTGTTTGTACTCGCCCAAATGACGAAAAACAAACCAAAGCTATGCACGGTTTGTACCGCGTTTTGATTAACAACATGGTAGTAGGTGTATCACAAGGCTACAAACAAACGCTTGAATTGGTTGGTGTAGGTTATCGTGTATCTAACCAAGGTCAAGTTATTGAGTTTGCTTTGGGTTATACCCACAACATTTTCTTGAAACTTCCCAACGAAGTTAAAGTTGAAACTAAGAGCGAAAGAAACCAAAACCCTCTTGTTATCTTAGAAAGCTGTGACAAACAATTGTTGGGTCAAGTTTGTGCAAAAATTCGTTCGTTCCGCAAACCTGAACCTTACAAAGGAAAAGGTATTAAGTTCGTAGGCGAACAAATTCGTAGAAAAGCTGGTAAATCAGCAGGTGCCAAATAATTAAAAACGCAACGTCATGACAGATAAAATAGCAAGAAGATTAAAAATTAAAGCTGGTGTCCGTGGTAAAATTTCGGGCACTGCTGAAAGACCTCGTATGTCGGTGTTCAGAAGCAATAGCCAAATCTATGTGCAATTGATTGACGACACTGCTGCTAATGGTTCAGGTAAAACTTTGTTGGCTGAATCTTCGGTTGGTATCAAAGAAAAAATGACCAAAACCGAAAAATCGGCTAAAGTTGGCGAAATGATTGCTAAAAAAGCAATCGCAGCTGGTATCGAAACCGTAGTATTTGACCGTAACGGTTTCTTGTATCATGGTCGAGTTAAAGAAGTGGCAGAAGCCGCTCGTAAAGCAGGACTTAAATTTTAAGTATTATGGCAGATAAAAATAACAAAGTAAGATTAACGAACGAAAGTGAGTTAAAAGATAGATTAGTAGCCATTAATCGTGTTACTAAGGTTACCAAAGGTGGCCGTACCTTTACCTTTGCTGCTATCGTTGTTGTAGGTAACGAAGACGGTATTGTAGGTTGGGGTCTTGGTAAAGCCGGTGAAGTAACAGCTGCCATTGCTAAAGCAGTTGAGTCAGCTAAGAAAAACTTGATCAAAGTTCCAGTATTAAAAGGAACCATCCCTCACGAACAAACTGCACGTTTCAGCGGTTCTGAAGTATTCATCAAACCAGCTACTACCGGTACCGGTGTGAAAGCAGGTGGTGCTATGCGTGCCGTATTGGAAAGTGTTGGTATTACCGACGTATTGGCTAAGTCTAAAGGTTCTTCGAACCCTCACAACTTGGTAAAAGCCACTATCTTGGCTCTATCAGAATTAAGAGACGCTTATACCGTTGCTCAACAACGTGGTGTTTCTATGGAAAAAGTGTTCACCGGTAAATAATTAATACGATGGCAACAATTAAAGTTAAACAAGTAAAGAGTCGCATTGGCGCTCCTATCGACCAAAAAAGAACGTTGGATGCCCTAGGTTTAAGAAAATTGAACTCGGTGGTAGAAAAAGAAGATACCCCACAAATTTTGGGTATGATCAACAAAGTTAAACACTTGGTTGTAGTTGTGAAATAATTCTTTTTACATTTAAACAAAAAGAGACATGGATTTAAGTAATTTGAAACCTGCAGAAGGTTCTGTAAAAATACGTAAAAGAGTAGGTCGTGGTTCTGGTTCTGGTTTAGGCGGTACCTCTACTCGTGGTCATAAAGGTGCTAAATCTCGCTCTGGTTATTCGAGAAAGATTGGTTTTGAAGGTGGTCAAATGCCTATGCAACGTCGTTTGCCTAAATTTGGCTTCAAAAACATCAATCGCGTAGAATACAAAGCTATTAACTTGTCTGTATTGCAAGAACTAGCAGCTAGCAAAAACCTAGAAAAAGTTTCTGTAAACGACTTGGTAGAAGCTGGCTACATTTCTTCAAAACAATTGGTTAAGATTTTGGCAAAAGGCGAATTGACCGCTAAATTGGAAGTAAGCGCTCACGCTTTCTCTAAAGCAGCCATCGAAGCCATCGAAAAAGCTGGTGGTAGTGTGGTAACATTATAATCCGTTACTATGAAAAAATTCATTGAAACAATAAAAAACATCTTTAAGATCGAGGAATTGCGAAACCGTTTGCTTACCACCTTCTTCTTTGTGGTAATCTATCGCTTGGGTTCGTATATTGTTCTACCTGGTGTAGATGTAGCCCGTTTGAACGAAATGGGCTCGTCTGCAGACAGTGGATTGATGATGTTGTTGGATATGTTCTCGGGTGGTGCATTTTCTAATGCATCTATCTTTGCACTAGGTATTATGCCTTACATTACGGCATCTATTGTGGTGCAATTGTTGGGTATGGCTATTCCATACTTCCAAAAATTGCAACGCGAGGGCGAGAGCGGTCGTCGTAAAATGGACCAAATTACCCGTTATTTGACGGTGTTGTTGTTGATGTTCCAAGGACCAGCTTATTTGTTCTCGTTGAAATACCAAGTGGCAGATGCACTTCCACAAGGCAACTTCTTCATGATCACTTCGACCTTAATTTTAGCTGCAGGTAGTATGTTTGTACTATGGTTAGGCGAACGTATTACCGATAAAGGAATTGGAAACGGTGTGTCATTCATCATCATGGTGGGTATTATTGCTCGCTTCCCCCGTTCGTTGATGGGCGAATTTATGTCGCGCTTGAACGAGTCTGCTGGTGGTTTGGTGATGTTCTTGGCAGAAATCGTATTCTTGTTGTTTGTAATTGCAGCTAGCATTTTGTTGGTTCAAGGTGTTCGTAAAGTACCCGTACAATATGCAAAACGTATTGTAGGTAATCAACAATATGGTGGTGTTCGTCAATACATCCCATTAAAAGTGAATGCTGCTGGTGTAATGCCTATCATTTTTGCGCAAGCATTGATGTTAATTCCAACTTCTTTGTCAGGTTTTTTTGCAACTGACGGAAATGTTAGTAACTTTGCACTCGCATTTATGGATATTAATGGATTTTGGTATAACTTTGTATTCTTCATTTTGATTATTGCGTTTACCTATTTCTATACCGCAGTAACCATGAACCCCACTCAAATGGCGGAACACATGAAGATGAACAATGGTTTTATACCTGGTGTAAAACCCGGTAAAAAAACTGCAGAATACCTAGATACCATTATGTCGCGTATTACTTTGCCTGGTTCTATTTTCTTAGGCTTAGTTGCGATTATGCCTGCATTTGCAGGGGTGTTTGGTGTTAGCCAAGCGTTCGCACAGTTCTTTGGCGGAACTTCGTTGTTGATTATGGTAGGTGTTGTACTAGATACCTTGCAACAAGTTGAAAGCCATTTGTTGAATCGTCACTATGACGGTTTGATGAGCAGTGGACGTATTAAGGGTCGTGCAGGCTCAATTGCCGCTTATTAATTATTATGATTTATCTAAAGACTCCCGAAGAAATAGCGTTGCTTAGAAAAAGCAACGAGTTAGTCGGAAAGACTTTAGCAGAGGTTGCGAAAGCAATCCGTATAGGAGTAACCACCTTAGAATTGGATAAAATCGCCGAAGATTTTATCCGTTCTAATGGTGCTTTACCTGGTTTTTTAGGATACAACGGTTTCCCTAATACTTTGTGTGTGTCTGTTAACGATCAAGTGGTACATGGTATCCCATCCAACTATGCGTTGAAAGATGGTGATATTGTATCGGTTGATTGTGGTGTAAAAATGAATGATTTTTATGGCGATTCTGCCTATACCTTTTGTGTAGGTAATGTAGATCCGGCTGTTAAGAAATTATTGGATACCACCAAAGAAGCACTATACAAAGGAATTGAACAAGCCCGTCATGGCAATCGTATTGGCGACATAGGACATGCGATTCAACAACATTGTCAAGCAGCCGGTTTTTCGGTAGTGCGCGAAATGGTAGGACATGGCGTAGGACGCAATTTGCATGAGGACCCAGAAGTACCTAATTATGGTAAAAAAGGCCAAGGCTTACAGCTAAGAGAGGGTATGGTTATTGCTATTGAACCCATGATTAATATGGGTAACAAGAAGATTGTTTTTGAGCGCGATGGTTGGACCATTCGTACGATGGATAGAAAACCATCAGCACATTTTGAGCATACCGTTGCTATTCAAAAGGGAGACGCATCGATTTTATCAACTTTTCAGTACGTAGAAGAAGTTTTAAGTCAACAATAATGGCAAAACAAGCAGCAATAGAACAAGACGGCGTTATCGTAGAAGCTTTATCGAACGCTATGTTTCGTGTTGAATTAGAAAATGGACACGAAATCACCGCTCATATTTCTGGTAAAATGCGCATGCATTACATCCGTATCTTACCTGGTGATAAAGTAAAAGTAGAAATGTCGCCTTACGATCTAACTAAAGGACGAATCTCTTTTAGATACAAATAACTTAATATATAAGATAATGAAAGTAAAAGCATCTATCAAAAAACGTTCTGACGAATGTCAAATCGTTAGAAGAAAAGGACGTCTTTATGTAATCAACAAAAAGAATCCAAAAGAAAAACAACGTCAAGGTTAATTATTAATTTTTTATAATAGTTTATGGCTATAAGAATTGCAGGAGTAGATTTACCTCAAAACAAAAGAGGTGAAATAGGTTTAACCTATATCTACGGAATAGGAAGAAGCAGTCCTAATAAAATTTTAGCAGAAGCTGGTATTGACAAAGACATCAAGGTGAAAGATTGGACCGACGATCAAGCATCAAAAATCCGTGACATCATTGGTGCTTCGTATCAAGTAGAAGGTGACTTGCGTTCAGAAGTTCAATTGAACATCAAACGCTTAATGGACATCGGTTGCTACCGTGGTATCCGTCACCGTTTGGGATTGCCTTTGCGCGGTCAAAGTACCAAAAACAACGCTCGTACACGTAAGGGTAAAAAGAAAACTGTTGCAAACAAGAAAAAAGCAACTAAGTAATTAATTTGTCAAATCAGTTAAATTAGAAAAAGATGGCTAAAAAGACTGCTGCTACCAAAAAAAGAGTAGTAAAAATAGACGGAACAGGTCAAGCTCATGTCTATTCGTCGTTCAATAATATTATCGTTACCATCACCAACGCTGAAGGTCAAGTAATTTCTTGGTCGTCGGCTGGTAAAATGGGCTTCCGTGGTTCTAAAAAGAACACTCCTTACGCAGCTCAAATGGC
>JAZRBL010000143.1:0-10577 GCA_045635045.1 Candidatus Enterocola sp.
GAATCATTTCGTGAATGATGATATCCTCTATCTCCGCTTCGGGAAGATCCATTCGCTTGTTGATGCGCAACCGAAAGTTGAAGTAAGTAGTTTTGCCAAACAACGATTTCTTCTTTTGATAAACACACGCACCCAAGTATGATTTTGCATTGCTCAGCACAATAGGCAATTTGGGGAGCCTGTCATCAAACATCAGCCTATTAAACTCCTCAAACTTCTGCTGTATGTAGGGTATGGTTGGAATCAAAGGGGGGGGGTATTTATAATTATTCTAGTTTATCACAAGTATATGTTTCAAAATTCACAATTGGCGGAAAGCTACCTAGGTTTCTTACCTTTTTAATAAACTCTTTTGCTTGGTCTATCGATAAAAGATTTCTTTTAATAGCATAATAGAGAAAATCGTTGGTTGTAAGAAACGTAATCTTATTATCTGTGCAATATTGGGTTATATCCTTGGTGTTACTACTCCCTACTACATCTTTATGAAATTTACAATAAACCATGCAAGCACTCTCACCTCTTCCCAAATGTAGCCCATTGGTAGCCGTTAATCGAAAATATTCTTTCTTCTCTTCGCTCGATGTTCCAAACACTTCCTCCTTGATATTCCTTTTTTCTCTAATTTGTTTATCTAGCGATGATAGGATAAGAATAGGAAGCTCTTGCTTGACTATGTTTAATACTATGAATTCAAATTCAGGAAGTATATTTGGCAGCAAAGATAACAAACCACCTCTAACAAAATGGTTTATAACATCTGCATCTAAAACTATTTTAGTTTTCTTCTCTTTCATCAGATATCATATTTAAGAGTTCCATATAATGGCCTTCTGAAATACGCTCTGATTCAAATAAGATTCTTGCTTTTTCTCCAAAATCACCTATAAACAATCCTCTGTTTCCATTTCTGTACAAAGAACTATCGTACCCATATTCTCTAGCAGACTCAATTACTGGAATACTTTGTAGCTCTTTTAACTGAGTTTCAGAGATAATCCCAATGTTTTTCAAGCGAATAAGTAATGTATACCTAGACACTTGAAACATTTGTTCTATCCTAAGAACTGTGGCAAGACTGATTTTGTGACTTAGAATTTCTTCGTTACTAATCATGGCATAAACTCCCTCTTTGGGAAGCAGAAGGCTAGATGCAAATAAATCTGCATTCTTTTCTTCAACAGTTGATACCACTCCACACATGTGAGGTGTAGGGTTATTATCGAAATAAAGATGGTATAATTCGTGGGCAACAGTAAAATGCTGGCGTCCACGTGTAGAATTACAATTTATTAAAATAAACATCTTACCACTATTCGACTTACAGCTAATGCCGTAAGATTCATCAGATAGCGGTCTATACATAGCAGTAATTTGCTGCTTGCGTAGTAATGTTTTAATGTTTATTGGGTCGTTAGGATTTAATCCTATTTGCGACCTAAATTTTCCCGCAAGCATATCGGCTTCTTGTACTGTCAGTTTCTTCATCTTGATAACATTGAATCCATCATTAAAGAATTTTTTACCACCTTTTTAAATGTGGCAATTTGCTCCATATCTGATGCGGTAAGATTATCTACTCTAAAGGCTGTTGCTAGCATATTTTCTACCAAATCTACATCTTCTTCGTACATCATATATGCATCGCAACCATAAAGATCTGCCAATTTTTCCATATGCTCAAGTGGCAATTCTCTTAATCCAGCCTCATAATTAGAGTACGCAGAACGACCTATTCCCAAAAAAGTTGCCACACTATCTTGAGTATAATTACTTGCTTCTCGCATTCGTTTAATGTTTCTAGCAATAATATTTCTTTCTTCCATACTCTAATTATTAAATTAAAATCTGTGGCAAAGATATAAAACTATCTTTTATATTACAACATTTGCCACATATATTTGTAAAAAAAATAGAGGAATGACAGTTATGTAGAGATACTACAAGTAAAACCACACGATTTTAATAGCAGTGACCCATTAGGCGAAGCAAAAGAATGGGCAGAAAAGAATCTTGTTGGCACATATACCTCTCACATTGGAAAGTTAGACCAATTCCAATATATGATTAGTAAAAAAGCAATAAAGAAATATATTGATGGGACTGCTATAAATAAAAGTGATAATATTAATGTACACCTTTCTGCATTGAAAGTATTACCTCAAATTATTGATGCAAGTATAGAAGCAGAAATACATGCAGATTATACAAAGATAAACGGTATCCGCTCAGTAGAAAATCCAATAAATGAAAAAGTATTGATTCATAGGTTTTATGGAGGAATTATCTTCATAGGTAAATTGTATCGTATAAAAACAACTATCTATGAATATCGTGATATAAACTACCCAAACAAACCATACTCATTTGAGGTTATAAAAATAGAGCTATTTGACAAATCAAATAGCTCTATGTCGACGCCTAATCATCCTAACTCACAAGGAGGACTGATCATTAGGGTGGCAAATATACTACAAAACGTTGAAAAATCATACGATAAAGGGAAATTATTACTGGAAGAATCTAAAAAAAGCGATGCTTAAGCCATTAAAAAAGGCATCAAGGAGTTGGGAATGGAACTCCTTAATGCCTTTTAGGATATTGCGTTAGTGGGCTTATTTTAACTCAAAGCGGAAGCCAGCGTACACTTTCCAACCGCCTAGAGGGCCGTAAATAACGGTGGCGTCAAAGTCTTGACTCCATGGGTCGTCGGCGCTGATAATGGGGTTTGGCTGACGGTAGTTGGTCATGTTTTCTGCCCCTACGTACAACGACCAGTTGTCCCAGTTTTTGGTAATTTGAGCCATTAGCTGATGGTAAGGTTCGTAAGTGGCTTCCCATTGTGGGTTTTCGGCATCGGCCAATGGCATGCGTCCGCCACCACTAATTTGCCAGGTAGCATCAAATTGCCAACCGTATTTGGGGGTTTTGTACGATGCGGTTACCAAGCCTTTGTGGGGCGACGAAAGGGCTTTTTGGCGCAACTCGCCAGCGGTTACACTGCGTGCATCGCTGTACTTATAGGCTGCTGTTAGCGACAAGCCCGTAACGGGTTCTACAGTAGCTTCAATTTGCACGTTGTGCGAATAGGCTGGCGCACCGTTAGAGTTGCAGAACAACACTTTGTGCGCATCGGCATCGGTATCTACCACCACTTGGTTAATAAAATGGGTATAGTAGTAATCGGCATTAATCGACAAGGTTTTGCTGCCCAACGGGATATCGCCACTAACGCTGACGCCGGTGTTCCAGGCTTCTTCTTGGCGCAAATCGGCGGCCACCTCAAATTGGCGCGACGATGCAAAATAATGGTTGTTTTCGGCATACACATGGGGGGTTCTGTAGCCTTTACCGGCCGATGCACGAATTACCAACTCTTCCATTGGCATGTATTTTAGGTGCAAACGAGGCGTTACGTAAAAGCCGTACAAATTGCTGTAATCGGCACGCACCCCTGCCAAAACCACCCATTCTTCGTGGTGATTAAAGGTATATTCGGCAAAAATACCGGGCACATAATTGTTGGTTTGCAAAGCGGGCAACGCCTCTACTTGCTCGGTTAGCCAGTTGCCGCTAAAGCTTACCCCACCTTTCATGCTATGATGCCCGTCGGTAGTTAAATTGCTTTGAACAATGGCTTTGAACAACAAATCGCCTTCTTCGCCGTTGTACAATCGGTTGCCATACATACTGTTAAAGCGATGATACACACCTTGCGCTACCAAGGCAAGACTGGTTTCGTAAGTATGCGATAGTTCAAATGCATGCTTGGTAAATGCCTCTGCTCGAATGGTTTGCATCGAGATACCGTATCGATTGGGAATTTCTTTTAACTGCCCCGATTGCTTGTCTTCGTACAAACCATTCACACCCCATTGGGCGCTGTATTCGTGTCCGCTGTAATTCCATCGGTTAATTAAATGGTACAATTGCGATAGTGGCGTATCCAAAAATCCGTCGCCATTGCCATCTTCTTGCAACAATTGTTCGTTCGATACATGCCCTAGCACCATGGTCGATAAATGATCGTTTATTTGGAATGCACCATCGGCATTGAGCTCCATGCGCGCACCAGAATTGGCCATAAAATTAACCGAAAAAGGCGCTGAATTTTGAGGCTTTTTGTAGTCGATATTAATTTGACCACTAATGCCTTGCGCTCCGTTGGTAACAGACGATGTACCCTTAGAAATAGACACCGACGATAGCCATGCACCGGGCACATAGCCCAAGCCGTACAAGGTAGCCAAACCGCCAAAATTGCTCATGTTTTCGGTAAGCATTTGCACATAAATGCCCGATAGTCCCAACAACTTAATTTGTTTGGCACCGGTTGCCGCATCGGCATACGACACATCAACCGAGGCATTGGTTTCAAAACTTTCTGACAAGTTACAGCAGGCTGCACGACACAATTCTGCCGTACCAATGGTGGTAACCCTGCTAGGGGTTAGCTTGGAGTTGATGGTAGAGCGACCGCTTACGCTAACCTCGTCTAGTTCGCCTTCCATGTCGTCGTAAAGCGAATCAAGGTATTGCTGCCACATTTCTTCGGCACTATCATGCTCATGGTCATGATGCCCATTGCAAGGCTGTCCAGGAGCATGCGCCCATGCCATCGTACTAGCAAAAAGAAAACTTACGGTAAGGAATAGGTTTTTCATAATTTTTGGTGATGCGGTGATTTATTGACGCAAAGGTACTGCATCCTACTTGCAACCAAGTTGCAAAAACCCTTCGACAAGCTCAGGGACCGACCCTCAACAAGCTTTATCGCATGGTGTTTTCGGGTTTAATAGCATTAATACACCCCTCCTTGCTGCCAAAGCAACCCGTTTCTAGCGCAGCAGCGGTTATGCCCATTTGCTTAAACACGCCAATTAGGTTCAATACCGTGTTTTTATCGGACATAAACGTAACCACTACTTTTTGTTGTTCGGCATCTACTTCTACTTTGCTTACCCCGTCTTGTTTGCGCAAGGTATTTTTTACGCTCGATGCCTTGGCTTTGGGCATCATCACCAAAAAAGTGGTGGTAAGTTCTACGGGGTCATCGTTTTTGGCTTGCATAGGCATGCCTACCAACAAAAAAATCGTTAATAGAATAAGAAAATTTTTCATATTGATTGTTTAATTCATTACAACTAGGAGCGATACTACACTGATAATAATCCACAGTAGAACGCCAAAAATCATGGGTTTTACGCCCACCAATTTTAGTACGTTTTTAGACAAGCCTGCACCTATAAAAAACAACGTTAAGGTGAGGCATTTTTTTGACAATTGGCTAATAAAGCCACCCGCTTGAACACCCCATTCGTAATGAGAAAGCACGTAGGTATTCAATAACATAGCGCCAATAAAGCACAAAATAAACAGGGGCACGGTAATTTTACGTTTTCCATTGCCCGATTTGTCGGGGAATAAAAACGAGGTTAGCAACGCCACTGGCACAATCCATAGGGCTCTAGTTAGTTTTATGGTAGTTGCCACCTCTAGTGCCTGACTGCCGTATGCTTGTCCGGCACCCACCACACTACTGGTATCGTGTATGGCAATGGCAGCCCAAGTTCCAAAGGTTTGCTGATCCATGCCCAGTAGTCTGCCTATAGGTGGAAACAAAAACAAAGCCATCGCATTTAAGATAAACACCACGCCTAGCGCTACGGTCATATCGGTACTTTTGGCCTTGATAATTGGACCTACTGCTGCAATAGCGCTACCACCACAAATGGCTGTTCCTGCGCTTATTAAGTACGATAAAGGCGAATCTATATGAAGCAATTTTCTGCCAATAACCCATCCTAATAGCAACGTACCAAATACCGACACTATGGTAAACAACATGCCTTCGCTGCCCGATTGCAAAGCTGCTTCTACATTCATGCCAAAGCCCAATCCCACCACAGCATATTGCAATAGTTTTTTAGACATCGTTTTGTTAAACGATGGATACGCTTCGCCTACTAAAAGTGCAAACAGTAATCCACACAACAAGCTTACTGGAGGGGTTATCCAGCCTGCACAGCACTGCATAAAGGGAACATAATCGGCCAATAGCAACACTAGCAGTAAAGAAACCAATGTAATGTATATTACTTTTTTCATCTAACTAGGAGTAAGAGACTGCAAAGATAATGCAAATTTGCCGCATCGTTACACCTAATTATGCAAAATACCTATTTTTAGGGAGTAACTTCTTTGTTGAATAAAGAAATGACACTACATTTGCAGTATGGAAAACATCAAAAAATATTTTACCCTAACCAACGAGCAAGAAAGACAATTTTCGATGCTCAAAGCGTTGTATGCCGATTGGAACAGCAAAATAAATGTTATATCGCGCAAAGATATTGATAACGTAAACTTGCACCACGTGCTGCACTCATTGGCGGTTGCCAAAGTTTTGCCTTTTGCCGATGGTAGTAAAATTATTGACATAGGCACAGGGGGAGGTTTTCCGGGTATTCCATTGGCTATTTTGTTTCCCAATTGCGAGTTTACCCTACTCGATTCGGTGGGCAAAAAAATAAAAGTGGCCAGCGAAATTGCAAGTGCCATTGGTCTAAAAAATGTGCGTTTTGTAAACGATAGAATGGAGAACGAAAAAGGTCTTTACGACTTTGCCGTTAGCCGTGCTGCCATGTCGCTAACCGATTTGGTAAAAGTTTGCAAGAAAAACATTTCCAAAACCGATAAAAACGCTCTACCTAACGGTCTTATCTGCCTAAAAGGCGGCGATATGCAAGCCGAATTGCAACCTTACAAAAAATTGGTAACGCTGTACAACCTCAGCGAGTTCTTTACCGAAGAATACTTTAAAACCAAAAACGCGGTATACTTGCCGCTACGCTAGCCTTCGCATCACCATGAAAATAAAAACCTTTGTATTTAACCCACTGCAAGAAAATACCTATTTGGTGATTGACGACACCACCAAACAATGCATGATAGTAGATGCAGGATGCCTTTTTGACGAAGAAAAACAGGCCCTTGCATCGTACATTCAAACCAATGGTTTAGAACTGGTTTACGTGGTAAACACCCACTTACACCTAGACCACTGTTTTGGCAACGGTTTTTTGGCAGAAACTTTTGGCGTAAAGCCCATGGCACATGCCGACGACGAAAACCTGCTTCGCTTTATGCGAGCTCATGCAGCCGCTTTTGGCGTTCCTTTTGACGAAGAGGCGCAACCCCTTGGCGGATATTTAGCCGAAGGAGATGTACTAACGGTGGGCAACGAAAAATTTGAAGTATTGCACATTCCTGGTCACAGCAAAGGCGGTATTGTGCTTTACAACGCAGCGCAAGGCGTTTTATTCTCGGGTGATAGCTTGTTTAAGATGAGCATTGGCCGTACCGACCTACCCGGTGGCGACTACGCCACATTGGTAACTGCCCTTACCAAAAAGGTAATGACCTTGCCCGATGCTACCGTGGTTTATCCTGGTCATGGTCCTACCACCACCATCGAACAAGAAAAAATGTATAATGCGTATTTGTAAAAACGCCTTCTATTCGGCAGTTTTCCATACTGGTCTTACAGCAAAACCATACGTAACGTAATTAAGATAAGTCTCCTTTACGTCATCGTTAAAGCGTAAACAAAAGGCACGCGAGGTATCCGATACATACGATGTTTGCGTCCAATACAGTCCACAAAAATCGGTATTGATAACTTGGCTGTTTTGCAAGTAACCTGTATGAGGCAAAAATAGCGCATTACCATTTTGTTTGCTGGTAACCACGTAACCTTTAACGCCACTTTGAATCATTATCGTCCACTGGCACAATTTATCATCTAACAATTCGTCTACCTCTTCTTTGCTGGGCAAACGCCATTTTCCACCCCACTCTTGCGCTGCAATGGATGCATCAAAGGTATACAAATTACCCACCTGTTCGGGATGCTCTGCTCCTATATTATTAGCCGCCCAAAGTGTACCACTGGGCAAACCCAAATCTACATAAAAATGCCCCTCGTGCATGCTAGAAGCTGGCGATAAAGTCCATTGCGCATACAAATACATATGATTGTTAGGTGTCAGCTTATCGCCAGGATAGTACGCATCTCCACTGCCATCGGCCTTGGTATTCCATGCCACAAAATCGTATCCTTCTCTTACAAATTGGTTTTCTGCTACCACTGTAGATTGCCCTGGTTTTACATCATCGGCCTCCATGCTACCCACCCCATTATTGGCAGTGTACATCACCAAATACACATCAAATGGAAAATCAGGTTCTGATGCAGGCATATCGCCCGTACACGACAGCAACATCGCTGCCATTGCAAAACAAACAAATTGTAAATAAAATTTCATTGTAATAACAGAACTTAGGTACTTTATACGCCCAAAACAATAGCGGGGTCAATGTTTAGCAGTTTGCTTATTTTACGTGCAATAGTTAAGGTGGGCTCAGATTTTCCACTTAAATATTCACTCACGCGCGATTGACTTATGCCTAACATTTCTGCTAGAGCCTTTTGATTCAGTCCCATTTCGTATAAGCGCAGTTGTATTACCTCTACTAAAGTAGGCTTTCCTATTGCAAAATGTTCTTCTGAATAATCGGCTACTAAATTAGAAAGCAAATCTAGCTCTATGTATTGTGGGCTATATTCTGGAGTATCTTCATTTACCACTTTTAGTAGTTCATCAACACGCTCTACTGCCCAATCGTATTGATGTTGATTCTCTATTTTTGTCATGGTTATATATTTTGAATGTCTGAAAGTTTATCGTATTCTGCGTGCGTTCCAATAAATCGGATATACACAAACTGAGGAGTAAATCGTATAATAGCAATTAACCGATAGTCATTGCCCTTGATATTAAATACATACCTCCCATTTCCAACTGCATCTACGGAATTAAACGTTGACTTTATATCCGAAAACGTACGCCACTCTGCCCTTTTTACTTTTTCCACCCAATCTTGCAACGCCGTTCTACTCGACGGGTGTTCTTCTATATATTCTTTTAGTGTTTTCTCTGTAAAAATTCGCATAAAGATGTATGTAATAAATTCTTTTGCAAAGATACAACAAATTGCGAATATTCCAAATTACAAAATAATATTCCGTATAACAAAAAAATACTCCAAGAACATCACGTTCAAAGAGCATAAATAATTTTAAACGATAGGATTTCTTACCCTTCTATTGCTTTGGCAATGCCTTCGGCATCCATGCCCAGCATGTGATATAGTTCGGCGGGGCTGCCGTGTTCTACAAATTGATTGGGAATACCAATGCGCTTAACAGGAAGGTTGTAGCCGTTGTCGGCCATGAATTCCAATACGGCCGATCCAAAACCACCTTGCAACACACCGTCTTCTAGGGTAACGATGCGTTTGTAGCGTCCACAAATTTGGTGCAACATTTCTTCGTCCAATGGTTTTACAAAGCGCATGTTATAAACACCTACAGACGAATCTACCGCTTTTAGGGCTACATTGCCAATGGGGCCAAGGGCAAGAACGGCCACATCGGTACCCTCTTGTAGGCAAACACCTTTGCCTATAGGAATTTCTTCAAAGGGTTGGTCTTTCCAATCTACACCCTGACCGCAACCACGTGGGTAACGAATTACAAAGGTTCCTTTACGGGGTAATTGGGCAGTATATAGCATATTGCGCAGTTCTGCTTCGTTTAGGGGCGATGCAATGGTTAAGTTGGGAATGCAACGTAAGTAAGCCAAATCGAATGCTCCGTGGTGTGTAGGGCCATCGGCACCTACTAGGCCTGCACGGTCAAGGCATAGCACCATGTCTAGGTTTTGCAAGGCTACATCGTGAATAATTTGGTCGTAAGCACGTTGCATAAACGATGAGTAAATGTTGCAATACGGCATCATGCCCGCTTTGGCCAAACCTGCCGAAAAAGTAACGGCATGGGCCTCGGCTATGCCTACGTCAAACACCCTATCGGGCATGGCCTCCATCATGATGTTCATAGAACAACCGGTTGGCATGGCAGGGGTAATGCCCACTATTTTGTCGTTTTGTTCGGCTAGTTCTAGCAAGGTTTTGCCAAATACATCTTGGTACAAAGCAGCATCGGTTTCCGATACAAAACGTTCGCCTGTTTCGGGGTTAAACTTACCCGGAGCGTGCCAAATAGTAGCTTCGTTTTCGGCAGGTTCAAAACCTTTTCCTTTAATGGTTTTGATGTGCAAAACACGGGGGCCGTCAAAGTTTTTAATATCGTTCAATACTTTTACCAATTGCAACACATCGTGCCCGTCTACCTGGCCAAAATAGCGAATATTCAGCCCTTCAAAGATGTTATGTGTGCCCGATACAGCATTTTTAATGGAGTTAGCTGTACGCAAAAAACGGTTGCGTTTTTTATCGTTCATCAACCCTATTTTGCGCAAGAAATGATAGGTTTTAAAGCGCCATCTGTTGTACCACGACGAGGTAGTAATATTGGTTAAATACTCGCTCAAACCACCCACAGGCTTGTCAATAGCCATGTTGTTATCGTTCAAAATAATCAACATGTTATTGGGATTTACGCACGCATTGTTCAACCCTTCAAAAGCCAAACCACCTGTCATACAACCATC
>JAZRBL010000144.1:0-5259 GCA_045635045.1 Candidatus Enterocola sp.
CAAATTTTAGGTGAATGGGGTAGTCGGTAACCCCTTCTTTGTCGGCATATTCTATAAAGCGTTGCAACACGGCAAAACTGTATATTTCGGGTTCTAAATTATTCTCTAGTAATAAATTAAAACTGCTGGGCTCGGGGTTCATTACTATAATAGGGGTTCTAATGCCCGCTTTGCGCAGTTCTACGCCCTCGTCGGCTACGGCCACGCCAAAATAATCGCAATGAAAATGGCTCAAGGTTTGCGCAATGGCCACCGCACCACAACCGTAAGCATTGGCTTTTATCATGGCCACGGTTTTGGTTTCGGGGTGTAAAAAAGAGCGCAAATGCTTAAAATTATGCACCAAGGCGTTCAGGTTAATTTCCATTACCGTTTCGTGGCGTTTTTGTTCCAAATAAGCCGTAATTTGCTCCAATTGGAAGTAGCGTGCCCCTTTAATCAAAATAATTTCGTTCTGAAACAAAGGATGCGTTGCCAAAAACTGCTTGGTAGTAGCATAAAAATGGGTTTCCATGGGGAACAAATGTCCGTATTTAGGCAACACAGTACCAATGCCAATAAGGGTGTCTATTTTCTTTTCTTGCAGCAGCGACGATACAGATAGGTACAAAGCCTCGTCGTCAATGCCTGTTTGTAAAAAGTCGGACAAAATAACCACCTTGCGTGCAAATTTATGAGCGGCGTGGGCACTCAGTACACTCAATGCTACGTGTAAGCCCTCAAGGTCGGCCGTATAGGCATCGTCAATAAGTAGGCAATTGTTTAGTCCTTGCTTAATAGACAAACGCATGTCGACGGGGGCCAATTGCGTGGTGTCTACCTGGTGGTGTCCTAGTACAAGGCAGGTAATGATTACGTTCATGGCGTTTTCTATGGATGCCTTGTCGGCAAAAGGCAATAGGTAATGGTGTGCCTTGCCTTGGTAAATGAGCCAAATTTTGGTTTCGTGTGCCGTTTGTGCCTCTATGTTGGCTTGTACGGTAGCAGTGGGGTCGGTAAAGCTCCACGACACCAATTGTGTATGGGGCAATACTTGTTGTGCTACGGCTTCTATGGGGTATTCTTTGCTATACACCAAGGTTTGGGCGTGGGTAAAGAGTTGTAGCTTTTCGTACAGTTTTTGCTTGGTCGATTCAAATCCCTCTTGGTGGGCGGTACCTATGTTGGTAAAAATACCCAGGGTAGGGGCAATGATGGGAGCAATGTGTTGCATCTCTTGCGTGGTAGATATGCCTGCTTCAAAAATACCCAATTGGTGTTCTTTTTGCATGTTCCATACCGACAGCGGAACCCCTATTTGTGAGTTAAAACTTTTGGGCGAACGTACCATTCTGTAGTAGGGTTGAAGCAAGGTATACAACCATTCTTTTACAATGGTTTTGCCGTTGCTACCTGTAATACCAATTACCGGAATATTGAATTTTTGGCGGTGTGCTTGTACCAAAAATTGTAGCGCCGAAAGGGTATTTTCTACCACCCAAAAGTTGGCTTTGGCAGTGTTCCAAGCTTCGTTGTATTGGCTCACTACAAAATTTTGTACCCCTTGTTCTAGCAACTCGTCAATGTACTTGTGTCCGTTGCCCGTTTTGCTGGTGAGAGCAAAAAAGAGACTTTTGTCGGCATAAATGCAGTTGCGACTATCGGTTAAAAGAAAGTCTATTGTGCTATCTTCGCAATTTAATAATCGCGCATTTCCTAAAATTTTATTTATTTGCTCTGTATTCATATGATTTAACTCCTAACTCCTAACTATTCTCCATCGCCAACATCTCTTCCATGCTAAGGCCCGTTGCTTTTTTTAGTTGATGAATAATGTACCAAATGGCAACCACCATCACCAAGGTAGAGGGCAGGGCAATAACGGGGTAGCTAATGGCGGTTAGCTTGCCCAATTCTTCGTTAAAGGCTTCGGTGCCGGCGGGGCTAACTACAATGTATTTGGTAACGCAAAAGTTCAAAATGCTCGATACCAAAAACGATGCGGCTACCATCCAAGTGGCCACGCGTAACGATTTTTCTACTTGTACTTTTGTGCCGTTAGCTGCCAAATGCTCTTCTATAAGGGGTAGCTTAAGCAATTGCTCGTTGTAAATTATTTTTTTAATAAGTGGATACTTGGTGTATTGCGAAATAAGCACGGCCAAACCTATTAGCAAAGGTACTGCGGCTTCTTTTACAGCCAACCATTTAGTAGGTATCTCTAAAATGCCAATAATGCCCGTTAGCAGAATACTTACAAAACCCAAAATAGCAATAAATCCCACTTTCTTTTGAACAATAAGCTCGTAAAGGCTTAGTCCAATGGGAAAAGCAAGGGCAATAAGAAAACCGGGTATCACGCCCAAATAGTGGGGTGTACTAAATTTGGAAAGAATAATGGCGGGTATTACAATGCTAATCAATATGTTTAGCAAGGGGTTTTCTTTTTTTTGAGGGGTGCTCATTGTAATTACTTATTTTTATAGGTTGGCATCAACACTTTTGTTGGGCTTGTATGTAGCGTTCCAATGGTCAATGCTTTGGGTTATTTTTTGTTGCAATTGCTCGTAAGCCTGGCTTTGGGCATCAAAGGGTTTGTGGCTTTTCATTTGCTCAATTTTAAGCCAATCGGCGCAGGCTTGCTGGGTAAATGGGCTAAAAAAGGTTTCAGAAAAACGTTGCCAAATGTACTGCACAGCCATATCGGAGGGGTGCATCATATCGTCGGCATAAAAACGATAGTCGCGCAACTCGTCCATCATAATTTCGTATGACGGAAAATAGGTAACGTTGCTGTGTTGCGCCTCCAATTGCTCGCAAGCTAGCAGCAAAAGGGCTTTGCTAAGCTGGTTTTGGTGTGCACCGTCTTTCCAATGCCGAATGGGGCTTACGGTAACAATAATTTGTTTGTCGGCTGCCTGCTGGCAAATATCGTTTAGGCAAGCAACAATTTGTTCTAACGATAGCCTGCTGCGCTCAAATTGGTTGGCGGGTAGGCGATGGCAATTGCCAGCCACCTTGCCCGTTTCTTTCCAAGTATAACACCAGGCGGTTCCCAGGGTTAGCACCAACACTTGGCTGTTTTTCCATGCTTGGTGTCCTGTGGCTATGGCCTGGTTCATTTGTTGGAGCGCAGTGGCTTTATCGGTGTTAGAAAAATCGCTGTGAAAGTCAATGTGGTGCCAACGCTCGTTGTGGTAAAAAAGTTCGTCCTCTTGCAGGGGCGTTCCTCTTTGCAGGTAATGATGAATACCTTGTGCCATAGATAGCGGGTTGTACAGTGCTCCAAAGGGGTAGCAGGTGGTGAAACCGGCTTGCTGCATTTTTTTGGCGATGTTGGCGGCGAAGCACGAACCCATGCACAACACACTTTGCCTATGTGTTATGCCTGTTGATGATTTTGGTATGTTTACGATGCTTCTAAATTGCATGTCGCTTGTCGTTTGTCGCAAACTCCTAACTTATTCAAACAACTGCAATAGTTCGGTTAGTTTGGGCGTTAGGATGATTTCGGTGCGACGGTTCTTTTGACGGGCTTCTTTGGTATTTTCGGTGTCGACAGGGCTAAATTCGCCGCGGCCGGCTGCCGTTACGCGCGCTGCATCAATTTGTCCGTTCTCTAGCAAAATACGTACAATGGCAGTAGCACGTTTTACACTCAAATCCCAGTTGTCAATGACGTTGCCGTTGCCGCCGTAAGGAATGTTGTCGGTATGGCCTTCCACCAAAATATCAATATCTACTTGGCTCGCTAGTACGGTAGAAAGTTGTTGAATGGCTTTTTTACCACGTGCATCTACGCTCCATTTGCCCGATTGGAAGAGCAATTTTTCGTCGAGCGATACATAAATACGGCCACCGCGTTGCTCAATTTGCAAGCCGTCGCCTTCAAAGCCCACCAATGCTTTTTGAATTTTTTCTTTGATATCTTGCATTTTGGCGGCTTGTTGCTCAATTAGGGCTGTTAGCTCGGTAATTTTAGCATTTTGTTGCTCTAGTTGGCTTTGCTTTTCTTGCAAATCGCGTTCGGCTTTAAACAGGGCATCTTCGCGTTTCATCAGTTCGCTTTGAAGCGCCTGAATTTCGCTCAACATGGCTTGAATTTCTTCTTTGCTTTTGGTAGATTTTAGCTTGTCTAGCAATTCTTTGTTGTGCGCTTGCATGGCGTTGCAGTCTTCTTGAACGCGTTGCAATTCTTTAGAAATTTGGTTGGCTTGCTCGGTTTGTGTTGCCAATTTTGCCTTGAGTTGTTCTAGTTGATCGGTTAGCGATTGGTTTTTATCTTTTTCGGCCGATAGGGCTTCGCCACAAAGGCGTGCTTCGTCGTAATAGCGTGCTTCGCTTTCTTTGGCCTCATTGTATTTTGCTTTGGTAACGCATGCGCTTGCCGATAGGGCTAAAGCGGCTAAAAAAAGGTATTTTTTCATGTTTTTTTTGATAGATAATTTAACGTACAAATATAACGAAATACAGCACAATAAGCAATTAAAAAAATATAAAAAGTCGTTTAGTTGTTTGTTCGCTTCGCTCACGTTTAATCGTGTAATCGTTTAATCGTTTAGGTGATTCAATCTGACGACATTTGGTAGAGGTCGGAAAAGATTTGCCGCCCTTTTTCCCTTCGGTCAACAACACGTCGACAAGCTCAGTGACCGTTTTGGCTTCTGCTCTCGCGTAATCGCAAAATTATTCGGACTACGTCCTCATGATTTTTGGCATCGGCTCGGCATAATCAAAGTAAACTTTGCTTCTGCTCTCACCTCGCACAAAAATTCCTAATTCCTAATTCCTAATTCCTAATTTATTTATTACCTTTGCCGTAAATATGGAAACAAAATATCCACTACTCAATACCATCGAATATCCAGCAGACTTGCGCAAGCTAGAAAAATCGCAGCTTAAGCAGGTTTGTGCGGAATTGCGTGGATACATTATCGAACAATTGGCCAACAATCCGGGTCACTTTGCCTCTAGTTTGGGGGTAGTAGAACTAACGGTGGCACTTCATTACGTGTTCGATACGCCCAACGACCGCATCATTTGGGACGTAGGCCATCAGGCTTACGGCCATAAAATATTAACCGGACGCAGAACCCAATTCAAAACCAATCGTAAGTTTAAAGGGTTGAGCGGTTTCCCTAATCCCAAAGAGAGTAGCTACGATGCCTTTGTGGCAGGTCATGCTTCTAACTCTATATCGGCTGCATTGGGCATGTCGGTAGGGGCACGCAAATTGGAATTGGATAGCAAAGTGATTGCTGTTATTGGCGATGGTTCTAT
>JAZRBL010000145.1:0-12118 GCA_045635045.1 Candidatus Enterocola sp.
AAGACCGCTTGGCCTCGGACTTCTTCGCCTTTCATAAAGGTCCAAGTGGTTTGGGTGGCATCGGTAGCAGCACGATTTTCTACAGCAAAGCTACGGTCTTCTACACTGGTAAGCGATGCATCTTCGCTAATGCCTTTTAGGTACTTAAATACCACAGGGAATTGGCTGCCCCAGGTTTTATCGTCGTGCATGCCAGTGGTGCTGTTCAATTCTTTAATATCGGTGTAACCGGCTTCTTTTAAGTAGTTAATAAAGGTGGTATTATCTTCTTTAACATACTCCATATCGTTTTTGGCCGATGTAAACACAAATTTAGTGTTGGTAGCCGTGGGGGTAAAGTCTTGCATGTAAGCAGCCAAGTCTTCTTTGTTGTACCAGAACGATGGCGCAAACAAACCGCAAGCGTTAAAAACGTTGGGGTGGTTGATGGCTGCGTAGTAAGCGAACAAACCCGCTACATCGGCACCAGTAATGGTTCTGCTTTGTGCATCAACGGCATATTTTTGCTCCAATGCAGGAATAAAATCTTCTACTACACTTTCCAAGAAAGCATCTGCCTTGCCCGTGCCCATAAATTCTTCGTTTTCCCAAGGAGTAAATTCAGGCAATTGAGCATAAATAACAGCAATGATGCCAGGATTTTGTCCATCCGATTCCATGTTTTCAATAGCGGTAGCTACATCCCACGAGTCGGAATAAAGGATTCTATCGCCCATTTCGGTATCCGAACCCGCATCGCGGTAGCGCATGTGGCGGCCAAACATATAGGTAATAGGATAGCTTTTGCTAGCATCGTAGTTGGCAGGCAACAAAAGTTGAACGGGGTAGGTTTTGCCGTTAATGGTATAGTTTTCTACAGTGCCAATGGGGTTGTAGGTATTGCGCCATTTGGCAACAGTATCGGGGTTGCCAACGGTTTTGCGGTTGGTAACTTCTGAGCTCGACGAAGATACCTCTACGTACTTCCAATCGGGTCCGCAAATGTACTTGTAACCTTCTGATGCGCTTACATCGGCAGCAGTAATGCCCGCAATGGTAACGGTAAATTGGTCTTTACCCGCTACTTTATTCATAGAAACGGCTGCGCCTGCCGACCAACTGCTTAGTTCTGGCAAACCGCCTACCACAAAACATTGTTTGGTGCCCGATGGTACATTTACCGTAAAGGTAACATCGGCCATAGCAGGGCAAATGCCAAGCAAAAGCCCCGTTAAAAGAGGGAGTAGTGATTTTTTCATCGTATTTGGTGTTAAGTCGTTCAGTCAACCTTACAAAAATAATTTTTTTTTGGTAAAATTTTAACAATTGCCCCACAAAGGTAACGTTTGCATGTGTTATAAAAAGTTAAAAACAGCATAGCGTATGGTCACAATCGGAGGTTATATTTTATACTTTTGTTGCCCTTTACAAGTATAAAACAAGGATTTATGACATTTTCTTCTATTTCAAAAGGGCTGGTTGTTTTTGTATTATGCGTGTGTACTTACTCCCTAAGCATAGCACAAAATCAACTTCAACTTACCCTGCAAGAGGTTTGCGAAAAAACCATTCAAAACAGTCCCCAATTAAAAGTAGTTAAACAAGGCATTGCTGTTTCAGAGCAAGCTACCCAAGTGGTAAAATCGGCTTTGTTGCCAACGGTTCAGTTGTCAGCCTCGGCATCGTATATTGGCAATGGGTATTTAACCGATAGAAATTGGGGTAGTGGACAAAGTGTAGAAATGCCCCACTTTGGAAATAATTTTAGTTTTGAGGCTTCGCAAGTGGTTTTTGCAGGTGGTTCCATTATACAAGGCATTGAGAAGGCACAATTGCAAGAGCAATTGGCGGCGTTGCAGTACAATCAAAGCAAGTTGGATATATGTTTTTTGGTAACTGGTTACTACTTAGACTTGTACAAACTTATCAACCAACGTAGTGTACTAGAAAAAAACATAGAGCAAACCCAATTGCTGATTGAAGAAATAAAACATAAAGAGCAGCAAGGCATGGTTTTATCGAGCAATGTAACACGCCAAGAACTTCGCTTGCAATCGCTCAAGCTAGCGCTAATAGAGTTGAATAATTCAATTGATATTATCAACCAACAGTTGGTTATAACCATGGGATTGCCCAATCATGTGCACATTGTTCCCCACGCTTCTGTATTAGAAACATCGTTGCAGGCACTACAAGAAGAAACCTTGTTGCAACAGGCGCAACAAAATTTACCTACCCTGCAAATAGCCTCTAAAAATGTAGAAATAGCGGAAAAAGAGGTGCGCTTGGCAAAGGCAGATTATTACCCGCAGGTGGGTGTGTTTGCTAATAATCACTACGATGGTCCTATTATGATAGAGGTGCCCGTTATCAACAGCAATTTTGACTATTGGATGGTGGGAGTAGGCGTTAGCTATAATTTATCGTCCACCTACAAAACTCCGCGCAGGGTGCGTTTGGCCAAAGCGGTGCAAAAAAATGCCCAATTACACGAGGAATCCTTGTTGGCCGATATCCAAAAAGCCGTGTATGCGGCCTATACGCGCTACATAGAGTCGCACAAAAAGGTTGAGGTATATCAAACCAATTTAAAATTGGCCAACGAAAACTATCAAATTATCCATAATCGCTATTTGAACGATTTGGTATTGATAACCGAAATGCTTGATGCACAAACCACTCAATTAAATGCACAATTGGAACTGGTCAATGCACAAATTGATGTGGTATACAAGTATTATGCGCTGATGTATCAAATTGGTGAATCAACTAATTGAGCGATGCTAACTGCAGCCCGAATAAAGTAAGGGCAAAGCGAATAATTAATTGTCTAACTTGTTAAACTATGAATAAAAAACAACTAAAAAGAACGTACAACGTAGTGGTGGCTCTTTTGCTGATAGGGGCTATTGCGTGGGTGTGTATGCGTTTTATCCATTTAGGAGCGGTAGAATTTACCGACAACGCCCAAGTGAAACAACAAATAGTGCCTATAAACACCCGTGTGCCAGGCTTTATCAAAAAAATCTATTTTACCGAGTACCAAGCTGTAAAAAAAGGCGATACGTTATTGATAATAGAAGACAGCGAGTTTCGCTTTCGCTTGACGCAAGCCGAGGCCGATTTGTATAATGCGTTAACGGCTAAAAAAGCCATGGGTACCTCTATTAAAACCACACAAAGTAACATTGGAGTGACCGAGGCTGGCATTGAAGAAAGCAAGGTTCGCATGGAAAATGCCTTGGCCGATTACCAACGTTACCAAAAATTATTGCAGCAAAAAGCGGTAACCCAACAGCAGTTTGACGCGGTAAAAACCAATTACGAGGCGGCTAAAGCGCGCTACCACCAATTATCGCGCCAAAAAGAATCTACCGCATTGGTTAAAGACGAACAAACCTTGCGTTTAGAGCAAAACGAAGCGGGAATTAAATTGGCACAAGCTGCTGTAGAGTTGGCCCGTTTAAACCTATCGTACACCGTTATTACAGCTCCTTGCGATGGGGTAACTGGTCGTAAAGAAATAGAAGAGGGACAATTGGTTCAACCAGGTCAAACCATGGTGAATGTGGTAAACAGTGCCGAAAAATGGGTGGTTGCCAATTTTAGGGAAACGCAAACGGCTAATATTCAGGTGGGAAACAAGGTAAAAGTGGTGGTTGATGCAGTTCCCCATGTTACCTACGAAGGGGTGGTTACCGCCTTATCGGGTGCTACGGGTGCTTCGTATTCGTTATTTCCACAAGACAATTCGGCGGGTAATTTTGTAAAAGTAGAGCAACGCATACCTGTACGCATCGATTTTACCCCTCAAAATAGCAAGACGAACATGGAACTGTTGCGTTCGGGTATGAATGTAGAATGCGAGGTATTGTATTGATATGACCCATCAATCGTCTACATACGTTATTCAAGAAATAAGGGATTTTGTGCCCGTAGCCTTGCGTCCGTGGATTTTGATTGCCTTTTTGTTGGTATTTCAAATCTGTTCGGGGGCTTACATGGCCGTAGCATCGCAAATGGCTAGTGCCACCGCTTTGTTGCGCCAAGACATCATGATGGCTGGTTATGCCAATTTGGTGGGTATGATGTTGGTGTTTACCCTGATGTATCGCTTAAAGTTTAGGTTTTCTATTAAAACCTCGCTTATTGTATGCTCCCTAGCGTGTGCCCTGTGTTGTATTATCTGTGTGCATACTACCAGCGTTCCTTTGTTGGTGTTTATCAACTTTGTATTGGGGCTGTTTAGGATGTGGGGTACTTTTGCTTGCAACACTACCATTCAGCTATGGATTACACCTAAGCGCGATATGGCCGTTTGGTTTTGCTACATTTATTTGGTGGTACAATTCTTTATTCAGTTGTCGGGCTTAATTTCGGTATATATTACCTTTTATACCCAATGGGAGTACATGCATTATTTTATTATAGCCCTTTTGTTTGCGGTTGCTTTGCTTACACAAGTATTGTTTAAGCATTACAGAAGCATGCCCAAATTGCCTTTGTTTGGCATTGATTGGATGGGTGGTATTTTGTGGGGAGCAGCCGTGATGTCGGCCGTTTTTGTGTTGGTGTATGGCGAATACTACGATTGGTTTGATAGCCCTGCTATTTGGACAGGCACTTGCTTTGCCATTGTTTGCGTGGTGCTAAATGTGTGGCGGGCATCGTTTATTCGTCACCCCTTTATAGAAAACAGGGTATGGAAGTATCGAAACGTGTGGCTTACCTTTGTATTGTATATTTTGGTGGATTTACTGATTAGTCCTTCGCATATTTTTGAGTATATATTGGCCGAAACCATTTTGGGGTACGATGCTGCCCACGTGGTATCGCTTAGCATACCGGTAGTGGTGGGTATAGTGGTTGGAGCTTTTGTTTGCTACCAATGCTTTGCATTGCGCCATTGGAAGTACAAAACCATGACTACCATTGGTTTTTCCTTTATTTTGGTGTATTTGCTGTTTATGTACTTTGGCATTGATTATAATGTAGACAAAGAGATGCTGTACTTGCCCATTTTTATGCGTGCCTTGGGGTACGAGATTTTGGCCATTGTCTTTTTAACCGCCCTTACACAAGTGCCATTTCCTACGTTTTTTCAGTCGCTCAGTGTGCAAGCTATGATGAGTGCTTGTTTGGGGGCTTTGGTGGGCGAAACTATGTTGCACGAAGTGTTTAAACACGTACACCAAAGCAATGTATTGCAATTAGGTTCTACACTAGATGCTGTTAATACCCAATTACAGGGGCTTCCATTTGACAAGGTGTATGGATCATTGCAACAGTATTCGCTTTTGGTTAGCATGAAAGAAGTGTACGGATGGCTTTGTTACTTAGGGATAGCCACCGTATTGGCCTGCTTGCTTTATTACAGCAGCCTACGACCAGGTACCATCTATCCTAAATTTAGCACCATCCGCAAACGCGTAAAACGGCAACTACGCAAAGAACTTTGATTCAACAAAGGCGACTCTTTTGCAGGGTCGCCTTTGTTTGTTGTTATATTACCGATAAACTAAGTCAATTATTTCTGTGGCAACCACTATGCCTTCTTGCAAAACATATCCATTAATACTTTGCTGTTTGGTTTGTATTCAAGTTTTGCAAAGGTAATAAAAATAAATTTGAATAATTGAGCAGACTGGTGTATATTTGTAGGTTAAGTTTGTAGCTAATTAAACAATCACCATATGAACCCAGAAACATTAGTAGACCCAGCTTTATTGGGTAGTAGAGAAGAGTACGAAATTATGGCCCCTGTTGGGTCGTGGGAAAGTTTGGCGGCCGCTTTGCAGGCGGGTGCCGATTCGGTGTATTTTGGCATCGAAAAGTTAAACATGCGCAGCCATTCGTCTAGCAATTTTACGCACGACGATTTGCGCGAAATTGTGTCACGATGCAACCAAAAGGGAGTTAAAACCTACCTTACCCTTAATACTGTATTGTACGATAACGACTTGGAAGCCATGCGCGCCATTGTCGATACCGCCAAAGAAGCAGGCATTAGTGCCATTATTGCTGCCGATGTGGCAGCCATGCAATACGCTTGCAGTCAGGGTGTTGAGGTGCATCTTTCTACCCAACTAAACATTGCCAACGTAGAAGCCTTGCGTTTTTACGCCCAATTTGCCGATGTAGTGGTGTTGGCGCGCGAGCTATCGCTCCATCAGGTAGCCGAAATTTACCGTGCCATCGAAGAAGAAAATATTTGCGGTAAAAACGGCAAAAAAGTACGCATCGAGATGTTCTGCCATGGTGCACTTTGCATGGCGGTATCGGGTAAATGTTACCTTAGCTTGCACGAGTTTAACCGCAGCGCCAACCGCGGTGCTTGCATGCAAGTTTGCCGCAGAGCTTATACCGTGCTAGACAAAGAGGGCGATGTAGAGCTAGATGTTGATAATGCTTATATCATGTCGCCCAAAGATTTAAAAACCATTCATTTTATGAACAAAATGATGCACGCTGGTGTTAGGGTGTTTAAAATAGAGGGCCGTGCCAGAGGTGCAGAATACGTTAAAAACGTTGTGTCGTGTTACAAAGAGGCCATTGAGAGTTGTTTAGACGGCACCTTTAGCGAAGAAAAAATTGCACAGTGGGACGATAGCTTATCGCGTGTATTCAACAGAGGTTTTTGGAACGGTTACTACTTGGGACAACGTTTGGGCGAGTGGAGCCACAAGTACGGTTCGTCGGCCGTAGAGAAAAAAATGTACATCGGAAAAATTACCAACTACTTTAAAAAGATAGGGGTGGCCGAATGTATGCTAGAGACCCAAGATTTAAAAATAGGCGACAAAATTTTGGTAACAGGCGAAACCACAGGAGCTTACGAGGATACCATTACCGAATTGCGCCTCGATTTACACCCCGTTCAGGAAGTAAAAAAAGGCGATGTATTCTCTATTAAAACCACGGAAACATTGCGTCGAAACGATAAACTCTTTAAAATCGTCACTACCGCATGAAAAAAGCTGCGATAATCTCCATCATTGTTCTTTGTTCGTTGGGATTGCTGCTTGCCTTGCCTTTTGTAGCATTGCGCATAGCCATTACACCTTCTGTTCGTTCCGAACTATTAAAGATGGTAGTACCCGAATATGCCCATGCAGAGGTAGAAATAGGCGATATGGATTACACCTTGTTTAGTACGTGGCCCCATGTGTCCTTAACCTTGAACAAGGTGGTGGTGTACAGCAATGTGATAACGCCCAAAGACACTCTTTTGTGCGCCGATAGTTTGCATGCTTGTATAAATGTAGGCGACTTTTTATCGAACGACGAATTGCGTGTATGCAACCTTTACCTAGGCAGTCCACGTGTATTTGCCCGCACCACTGCCCAGGCCAACAATTGGGATGTGATGTTTCCTTCCGAGCCCGATACCACGGCATCATCGCCCTTGCCTCCTGTGTATGTCGATACGCTTTGCTTAGCTGACGGGGCTATTTTTTACCAAAACGATACGGCTCATTACCAAGCTTCGGCGCAACAAATACAACTAAATGGCCAAGCAGTATATACTCCTTTGCAATTGCGTGCCTTGTTGCAAATGAACATTGATAGCATTGCTTACAGCGAGCAACCTGCCAATGCGCATTATGCCATTCATCAGTTTAGCCTAATGGCCGATGCTTCGATGCATGCCGATAGTGTAGCCTTAAAAGCGAAAATTGATGCACCACAAGTAACCATGAGCGATTCTTTGTTGTCCATTGTGGGCAAACCATTTCAACTGCAAGTAGAGGCCAAGGCAGATACTACGTATACAAAGTTTGCTATAGACAAGTGTTCTATTTTGTTCGATGAAACCGAACTTTCTGCCGATGGGTTGGCACATATTTACGAATCAGATAGTACCTATTATGTAGATGCCAACGTAAGAATGCATGCCCCAAAATTAGAAAAGATACTGACCGTATTGCCTAAAAATTTATCGCCTTATTTTAAGGGTATCCGATTAAGTGGGGGTGTTGAAGCTGAAGCCGCTGCCAAAGGTTTTTATGGTAACAAACAACTTCCCTCGGTGCAAGCATCGTTGACATTGAACAATTTAAAAGGCAGTGCCGAAGGCCGCAAAGAAAAAATAGACCGTTTGCAATTAAATGCCAAGGTGGCTTATCATCCCCAAAGCAAAGACTCTACCTATTTAAGCATACAAGATTTTGTGTTCAAAAGCGGCGAATCGCACCTAAACTTACAAGCCGATGCCCGCTACAAGCAAAAACGTGAGCATTTGGATTTGCGTTTCAAAGGACACCTTAACTTAAAGGAACTGAACGAACTATATCCGTTCTACGAGCGTTCGCGCGTAAAAGGGTTGATTGATGCCGATATAAATGCTCAGTTCTATTTGTCGGATTTATTGCAGAAAAAAATCTACCACCTTCATTCACAAAGTACCCTGACAGGCGACGATGTTTTTGTAAATATTCCCCAGGCAAGAACATTTGTAAAAGTAGATTCACTTAGGGCAAGTTTGTTTACCAATACGGGTGTTAAATTTGGCAGACGTTCTTCGCGCATCGATACCTCGTTGGTAAATGCACGTATTTCTTTTAGCGATATGAGTGTTAGAAATCGTCGCAATGTTCGCGCCAATATTGAACGATTATCGGCTAGCTTTTTGGCAGACGATTTAAGTGGAAACAAGGCACCTCGTTTGCGCGTTTCTTTGTCTTGTAGAGGTTTTGATGGAGTGGCCCACGATACCCTTATTTTTAAGGCCAAAAGAGCTTGGGCATCTACCAGCATCATGCCCAATAAAGAGCACAAATTTGTTCCTACCGGTGCAGTACGTTTTTATTTCGATTCGCTTTTGTGGTCGACACCAAAGGCAGGGATGGTGCTAGATTCTACCTTGCTTACATTCAATGCAACCCCCCGGTACAAGACACACAAAATGGTGGGTAGCAAGCGTGTAAAAATAGAAGACAAGGATCAAACTGTTATTAATCTTGACAGTTTGTATAAAATAGGCACAAAGGTGGTAAAAAGTAAACAGATTTCCGAAGCTTACTTAAGACACTTTACCAGCAAAGGCCATATTTACCTTAAATCGTTCCGCATGCGCGACCCAAATTTCCCTTTGCGCACCTCGTTGCGCAGGGTAGATGTCGATTTTAACGACGACACCTTGCATTTAGACGATTTGCGTTTGCGTATGGGTCGTTCTAATATTCGCTTATCGGGTCAGGTAGATAATATGCGCCGTTTTTTGATGTACGGAAGCACCCTACATGCTAATTTGCAGTTAAAATCGCGTCGTTTGGATATTAACCAATTGCTACGTGCGGCCAATGCGGCTGTAGAAAGCATGCCAACCGATAGTTTGGTAGCCAAAAACAATGCTTTGCAAGCAGAGGCAGATACCTTAGGATTGTACGACGACACCCAAGACATGGCGGTCGACTCCTTGTCGGGGGCTGCCCTGGTAGTGTTACCTAAGAATTTAGATGTGCGTTTTATGGCGCAAGTAGATACGGTGCTGTTTAGCAAAATGAGGTTGGCCGATTTTAGGGGCAATGTGCGCATCAAAGACCAAGTGATGAGCATTGCCAACCTTTCTACCAGTACCCAAGTGGGCAAGGCGGCCATGCACGTTAGTTATCAATGTACAGATACCCAAAAAGCCGATGTGGCGGTGGCGGTCGATATGGACAGTGTGCAAATAGGCAGTTTGGTACATGTCCTTCCAGAGCTGGATAGCATTATGCCCATGTTGAGGTCGTTCTCTGGAAGTGTAGCTTGCGAAATGTCGGCCAATGCTCAACTAGACTCTGCCATGAACATTCAATTACCCTCTGTGAATGCCAGTGCTTGGTTGCGTGGCGATAGTTTGGTATTGATGGACGGCGAAACCTTTACAGAAATTGCCCGAATGTTGATGTTTAGCAAAAAAACCGAAAACATCATTGATAGCGTATCGGTAGAATTACTGGTAAAAAATAACGAGATAGAGATATTCCCCTTTATGGTGTCGATGGATAAATACCGTTTAGGGGTAGGTGGCACACAAGGCATTACAGGCGATTTTAATTTCCACATTGCCTTGTTAAAACCCATAAGAGCTGGGTTAGATGTGTATGGAACCAATTACGACAACATGAAGTTTAAGTTATCGTCGGTTAAATTTAAAGATGGTAAAACGGTAATTGGCAAAGGAGGGAATCTTATTCGCGAAGATGAAGTAGACATTCGTAAGAGATTCCACGAAAAGGTAATAAAAGAAATTCTAGAAGACAATAAATAACAAATTAAGGCGACCATTTGGTCGCCTTTGTTGTTATTAGTTCACCGCCTCACCGTTATCGGTCCCTGAGCTTGTCGAAGGATTACATCGCTTCCAACATACGTTTAATAACGGTTTGAGCCGATACCACGCGGTTGGCTGCTTCTGGAATTACAATGCTGCGTTCGCTTTCAATTACGTCGTCGGTAACAATCATGTTGCGGCGAACGGGCAAGCAGTGCATAAAGTAAGCATTGTCGGTAAGCGCCATTTTTTCGGTATCGACAGTCCAAGCACGGTCTTGGCACAAAATTTGGCCGTAGTGAGGGTCTTGGTAGGCCGACCAGTTTTTAGCATAAATAAAGTGAGCACCTTCAAATGCCTTGCGTTGGTCGTATTCTACGCGCGCACCACGTACAAATTCTGGAGCTAGTTCGTAACCCTCTGGGTGAGTAATCACAAAATCTACATCGGCAGCATTCATAAAATCGGCAAACGAGTTAGGAACCGCTTGTGGCAGTGCGCGTGGGTGAGGTGCCCAAGTTAGAACAACTTTGGGGCGTTCTACTTGTTTGTACTCTTCTATGGTAATAAGGTCGGCAAAGGCTTGCAAGGGGTGGCAAGTAGCCGATTCCATGCTAAACACAGGTTTGCCCGAGTATTTAATAAATTGGTTCAAAATAACCTCTTCGTAGTCAAATTGTTTGTTCTCAAAACGAGCAAAAGAGCGTACCCCTATAAGGTCGCAGTAGCTACCCATCACTGGAATGGCTTCCAATAGGTGTTCGGGTTTGTCACCGTCCATAATAACGCCACGTTCGGTTTCCAACTTCCATGCACCAGCGTTTACGTCTAGTACAATGGTGTTCATGCCCAAGTTCATGCCCGCTTTTTGTGTACTCAAACGAGTGCGCAAACTAGAGTTAAAGAATACCATCAACAGGGTTTTGTTCTTACCCATGGTATCCCATTTAAAAGGATTGGCTTTTACTTCTAGGGCTTCTTTTACAGCCGCTTTAATATCGCCCAAATCGGCAGCGCAAGTATAGGTTCTCATAATAAATCGGTTTTAGTACAACGCAAAGGTACTGATTTCTTTTTATTTAAAGGATATTTTTTTATATTTGTGGGTAGTATAATTATTGATGCTTACCACAAGGCGATTTGTAGATACGGCAAAAGAACTAATAAGAACTATTTTTATTCCAATATTTAGCCATATCTTTGTGATACTATGAAGAAAAACTCACCAGAAATAGTATCGTTACGTCAAGACATCGAAAAAGAAGTAAACAGACAAATTAAGACTCCTTACGATTTTGAGTTCTTGGCAGGAGTGGTATGGGAACGTCTACACGAAAACATTTCACCAACTACGCTTAAAAGATTGTGGGGGTATATAGATGGAGCAGATACTACCCGCCGTTCTACGCTTTGTTTGCTTTCTAGGTTTTTAGGATTCAATGATTGGGAATACTATTTGGACCACTTAAAATCGTTAGAAGACGAAGAGAGTGTGCAGTTTATAGAGTCTGGTATTCGTTCAGAAGACCTACAAGCAGGCCAAGAAGTAGAAGTAACTTGGTTGCCCAACAGACACTGTGTATTTAGGTATCTAGGCCAAAATACCTACAAAGTAATTCAAAGTGCTAATGCCAAAATTTTAGAGGGTGATACCTTTCAAACCATGTGCTTTTTAGAAGGACATCCCATGTATCTCGATAATCTTTTGCGCGACGGCCAGCAACCTACCTCTTACGTGGCAGGTTCTAGAAAAGGACTGCTAACGGTAAGACTTAAGAAATAATAAACGATTTTAGTCGATTATCTATCAATAAAACAAGGAGGCATATACAAAATATGCCTCTTTTTTTGCCTAACGGCCTTAATTTTAAGCACTTCTCC
>JAZRBL010000146.1:0-3253 GCA_045635045.1 Candidatus Enterocola sp.
CAACAATGCCAAGGTAAAAGAGGCCGAACAACGTGTGCTATTGGGTATGGCTACCAATGCTATTGCCAACAGAAAGTACGATGTGGCCATGCAAAACCTAGAAACCTTGCTAAAACAAAAGGTAAGCAACGCAGATGTAAAAGCCCGTGCGCAGTTTTGGTACGGTGAGTGTTTGTACCGTGTAGGCAAATACGACGAGGCGCGCAACTATTTTAGCCAATACCTAAAAACTACCACTTCGCGTTCCGATGCAGAGTACAACTTGGCTTACTACAATACCGCCTACACCTATTTTTCGCAAAAAAAATACACCCAATCTAACGAGTGGTTTAGGCAGTATGTAGCCATGGAAAAAGACAACACCGTATTGCTGCTAGATGCGTACAACCGTATTGGCGATGCTTACTTTCAAAACCGCGATTTTACACGTGCTACAGAGGCTTACGCCAACAGCATAGCCAAGGGTGGAACGGTTGCAGGAGTAGATTATGCCATGTACCAAACGGCGTTTGTGTGCGGTTTGCAAGGCAAATACGAGGCTAAAATTACCCAACTAACCGATTTAATTAAAAAGTTTCCAAAATCGGGTTGGGTAGACGATGCTTACTACGAAATGGGCCGAAGCTACACCTCGTTAAACCAAAACAAAGAGGCCATGAATGTGTTTGCTGGTATTTGCAGCAAATTTCCTAAAAATACCGATGTGGTGCGTAAATCGCGCTTGCAATTGGCCATGTTGCAGTACAACGAGGGCATGGTAGACGAGTCGATAGCTACCTACAAACTCATCATTGCCCAGTACCCCAATAGCGAAGAGGCTTCTACTTCGCTTACTACCTTAGAAAGCATGATGGTAGACCACAACCGCGTGGACGAATTTAACCAGTTGGCGCAACAGTTGGGCAAATCGTCTACCACCCAAGAAGACTCGTTGCAGTACAAGGCGGTAGAAAAAGTGTATTTCCGCGACGAATTGCCTGCCGCTACCGCCGGATTTGAAAAATACATCAAGGCATATCCACAAGGTAAATACTATTCGTTGGCTTCGTACTATTTGGCCAACTGTTATTTCCGCCAAAACCAAAACGATGCGGCCTTGGCAATGTACCGAAAATTGGTAAACGATGCTAAAAACCCCAACTTAGAAACCACGTTGGCACGTGCAGCATCGCTTAGCTACGATGCTGGCAACTACCAAGAGGCGGCTACCTATTTTGAACAGTTAAACGGCATTGGCAATGCCGAACACAAGCAAGCAGCCGCCTTGGGCTTGTTGCGTTGCTGGAACTTGTTGAACCAATACGACAAAACCATTGTGGCAGCCAACGACCTGTTAGAAGCCTACAAGGGCAATGCCGATATGGTTACAGAGGCACGATACAACCGCATGAAAGCCTATGTGGCGTTGGGCAAAGCCGACGATGCGTTGGCCGATATGAAAGCCTTGGCTGGCGATACTCGCAGCGAGTTTGGTGCCGAAGCCAAATACTACTTGGCTCAATACTATTTGGATAAAAACAACCTAGATAAGGCCGAAGCCGAGGTGTTTGATTACATTGAAAAAGGTACTTCGCACCAACATTGGTTGGCCAAATCGTTTATTGTATTGGCCGATGTGTACATGGCCAAAGACAATTACTTTGAAGCCAAACAATATTTGTTAAGCCTAAAAGATAATTACAATACGGCTGCCGATGCCGAGGTGGCTAGCGATATTGCCAGTCGTATGCAAAAAATTGAATCTGTAGAAAACGAATCTGTTTCCAATAATTAACGTATGAAAAGAACCGTTATATTTTGTGTGTTAGGTGCCTTGATGGCTAACGTATGGGCTGCCGACGAGGTAAGCAGGGATGTTACCGTAGAGCGCGATTACAATCCTACTATTGGCCAGGTAAGAAAGCAAACCCTTACACCCGATAAAGAAGAGTTAAAACCCGAACCTTTGCAGGTAAAATATGCAACGTGGTCGCAATCCGAAGAGGTAGAGCAAAAACCCAATTTGCAAAAGCCTATTCAAGTAGATGTAACCCGTTTTTATCCCTACAAAAAGGGCATGGCAAAGGTGGGCTTGGGCTTTTATTGGCAAGCCTTGGCAGAGTTTTACTATCCGTTGTTGCAGGGCGATACCTATTTGTTGGATGTAGATGTAAAACACTATTCTAACTGGAGCAAAATAACCTTAGAGAATGGTACCAAGCCTCGTGGCATGAGTAATTATACCGATGTGGCGTTAAATTACGAACATCAGTTTACAGATATGCGCTTGGCGCTAAAGGCCGATTATGCGTATACGGGGTACGATTATTATGGTATGAGCAACGAGCCTGTGACGCCTTTTTACAAAGATACGGTGGGCAATAACTCGGCCTTTGAGTTTGAGGCGAAATTGTTTTCGACCAACACCAAAAAGTCGTTTCAGTACCATGTAGGGCTGGATTATTTGTATTTTGGCAGAAATTTTGATATCTCGATGCACGAGTTTGGCTTGGATGCCGATTTGAGCGGCGCCGTGGGCAATGGCCGTTTGGGCGGGGCGGTGAAACTAGACGTCCACATGACCTCGATGCCCGAAGATACAGCTACCACCGCCGCCCCCGCCCACACGGCAGCTATTTTAACGCTGTCGCCCTACTACAGCTTTGGCCGCGACGACTGGGGCGTTAAAATAGGGGCAAATCTCTTTGCCCACATTGCCCAAGGCGAGAACCCTTGGCCCGTAAGCGGTTCGGCCAACATCAGTGCCCATGTAGGCATCGTTCCCGAATTGTTCTACCTATACGGTGGCATTGGCGGCGATTATAGCAGCAACGACTACTACAGCATGGTGCGCGAAAACCGCTACATCACCCCAAATTTAGAAATGAAGCCTACCTATACGCCTTTTAATGTCGATTTGGGCCTAAAAGTGCGCATCATGAAAGGTCTGCTTTTTGATGTCAACTTTGCGTATGATTTAATATTGAATCAATACTATTACGTCAACCACGTACACGAGGTGTTGAACCCCGTTACCAACCTAATGGAATCCGATTACTACACCAATACCTTTGATGTGGTGTACGAACCTAGCACCAACCACATTGCTGTAGGAGCTGGCTTGCACTTTGATTACGTAAAAGGATTGGATTTGTCGCTAACAGCGCAATATAACATGTGGGCAGTAGAGCACTTGCCCTACGCTTGGCAAAAACCTGCCTTTGAGGTGGGCTTTAAAGGTACCTACCATTTCCTAGAAAAATGGGAAGTAGGG
>JAZRBL010000147.1:0-4310 GCA_045635045.1 Candidatus Enterocola sp.
AAAACTACCAAGTAGACGATATTTTGTCATATTGGCGAAACAATGAACAAGAGTTTAAAGAAAAAACCGCGCCCTTTTACCTCTATTAAGAAACAAAATATAGGGATGTTGGAATAAAACACTACCTTTGGACCATCAAAAAAACAAAATACATAAGATATGAAAAAGAATTTTTTTGCTTTTTTGCTTGTAGCTGTATCGTTAGTAGGTTGCAGAAGCTATAGTGCTTTAGAAAACACTCCAGTAGCCCAACTTCCTGCTAAATTACCCGCTATGGAAGTTGTTTTGGACGAACCCATTTGCATCCAATTCAACCACCATGGTAGTAGAGATGGATTTCTTAGATGCCAATAATAACGTAGTGGCTACCTATCAATCCAAACAGTACAAAGTGAAAAAATTCGCTGCTATGTATTGGGGCTACGACGACCCATCAGAAGTGACCATTGCAGAAACCTTTAAGCTTTGCTTGGAAGACATTAACGCTCAAGTCAAAAGCGATTACGCGCAACTAAGCGCATTATTTCAATAAATGAGCGCCGTGCCGTAGACACTTAATAATCAATGTGTAATATACGAAAAAAAAGGACAACCATTCGGTTGTCCTTTTTTTCGTGCCTCTCATGGGACTCGAACCCACGACCTACTCATTACGAATGAGTTGCTCTACCAACTGAGCTAAAGAGGCGTTTGTTACAAAACGGTTGCAAAGATACTATTTTTTTGTTTCAAAACAAGGTTTTTAGGCATTCGAAAGGCTATTTTTGTGCGAACCTGCTAATTTTCAACCAAATAATATATACTTTTGTGCATCATTATTCACATAACATATATTTAAAATGGTAGAAAAAGTAGGTAAAAATGCAGGTCTAGTATGGAATGCATTGAACAAAGCAGAAAAAGCTTTGGAAGCAAAAGAGATTAAAAAAGCAACTAAGTTAACAGACAAAGATTTGTATGCAGCTTTTGGTTGGTTGTTGCGCGAAGACAAAATCAACATCCAAGAAGAAGGCAAAGAAGTGTTTGTAAACCTTATCTAATAAAAAAAAACGACCCATGCGGTCGTTTTTTTTATGGAATACCGAAAACAGATTGACGCTTAGGTCAGTCTGTTTTTTTTATATTAGGTTGTTTCTATCGTCGTGCCTTTCTTTTATAGCAGAAAAACGTAAGTACGAACGTAGCAATAAGGTTAAAACCCATGGCAATACGGCCGTGTTAAAGTTTTGTGGTATAATGGGCATTAGAATAATAAAGGCCAGCCACATAATAGACGTTACGGTATAATACAAGCCATTTATCTTCTTTAAGAAAGGAAATACGCAAGCCACCAAGGGGAACAAGGTAAGCGGATTCATCCATATAATGTTGTAGTTCTCTCCAGTAAAAGGATGTTGCGAAAACAAGATTAAGAAAAGAATAATACAGCCGCCTAATCCGTTTAAGGTGTTCAAAATAACGTCAAATACCTCTAGCCATTGGTTCTTTATCTTTTGGGTAAAAAACGAGGCAAATAGGGTAAAAAATAGCAGAAAATAAGCGCATAAGGTAGGAGTAAACCAGCAAGAACTAGCTTGACGGGTTTGGGGTACTATCTTTTGGGTCGATACGCAAAGTGGAACCGTTCCTTCTGGTGTTTTAATTTTGGCCGATTGATACGCCTCTCCCAAGAACTCGGGCAAAAAGAAGGTTTCGCGTTGTGTAGCAATGGCATCGGTACCTACGCCCAAACAAAGGTCAAAACCCAATTGCGACCAAGGTGCATTTTGGGTATACAGCATAAGGGTTTCTCTAAAGCTGTAATTTTCTACGTGAGTAGGGTAGCTAATAGGATTCTCTACCGACATTTCAATCATGTCGCGCACCCTAGTGGCACAGTTGTCGTAAATAAAATTATAACGATACTCTCTGTTTTGGGGTTTTAGGTTTTCGTCTAAACGATTTAGTAAGTCGGTTTTTTCTTGGGTAGTTAAATTGAGTACGCTTTGTGTTACCGACGATCCTCTTTCTTTGTATCCCTCCAAAAAAGAACGAGTATAGCTAACGCCCACCCTGTAGTCGGTTTTTCCGCGTACAAATCGGTAAATAAAGTTGTCTTGGTTAAAGTCAAATAAGCCGTAATTTACCACAAAATCGATGTTGGAGATAGGGTCTTCAATGCGAATAGCGGTGTGGCCAAATAACTCGTAAATTTGCTCGCCTGGCGAACAGGTAAGTAGCGATATCTGGGTTTTTTCTGGGTGTATGGGGTAACCTACAAACGTTTCGGCTTGCAGATTACCCATCATGCCCAATAAAATGCACGTAAGTACAAGGTATGTTTTCTTTAGTAAGTTCATAGCGAGCGCTAAGATACAACTTTTATAGCAAATTACTTGCTAGTTCCGACAAATAACTGCGTTCGCCTTTTATCAAATTGACGTGTGCAAAAATGGTTTGTCCTTTCATTTTGTCGATGGTGTACGCCAAACCGTTCGATAGCATGTCCAAATAAGGGTGGTCAATTTGTTGCACGTCGCCCGTAAATACTACTTTGGTGTTTTCGCCAGCACGGGTAATGATGGTTTTAATTTCGTGTGGCGTTAGGTTTTGCGCTTCGTCTACAATAATATAAGCGTCCGATAAACTTCTACCTCTAATAAAGGCCAAAGCTTCAATTACAAGCTGTCCGCTGTGTTGCATGTCGTTAATGGCATTGATTTCGCGGCTTTCGGCACTAAATTGGTGTTTAATAACGTTTAAGTTGTCAAACAAAGGTTGCATATAGGGCGCAATTTTGTCTTTTTCGGTGCCAGGCAAAAAACCAATGTCTTTGTTGGCCAAGGCTACAATAGGACGTGCTAACAAAATTTGTTTGTACACACTTGCTTTTTCTAGGGCAGCGGCCAATGCCAATAAGGTTTTACCTGTACCGGCTTTACCGGTAATGCATACCAATTTAATATCGTCGTTTAGCAAAGCATTTAAGGCAAAGGTTTGTTCGGCGTTGCGAGGGTCGATGCCGTAGGTACGTTCTTTTTGCACTTTTACCACGCAATCCAACTCGTGGTCGTAGCGCGCCATAATGCTGTTGCGCTCGCTTTTTAAAATAAAATATTGGTTGGGTAGCAAGTCTTTCTTAAAAGGTAGCACATCTGCACTTACGCCAGCAGCGGTGCTGTACATTCTGTCAATGATTTCGGCATCGATGCCTTCGAACGTTTCTTGCTCGCGGTCAAAAATGTCTTTGCTGGTAATTTTATCGTTAAAGTAGTCTTCGGTAAGCAAGCCCACAGCGCGCGCTTTCATACGCAAGTTAATGTCTTTGGTAACCAAAATGGTTTTCATAGTGGGGTGCTCGTTTTGTACTGCCTCGGTAGTGGCCAATATGCGATGATCTGGCGTACGTTCCATAAAGGCATCGGCAATCTTTTTAGACATTTCTTTGGTCAGTACCACGTACAACCTGCCCAATCCTTCGCCAATTTGCGCCCCTTTTTCAAAGAAATCGTTCCCAATAACAATCGAATCCATCTCGCGGGCAAACTGACGGGCGTTGTAGTTAATTTCTTCGTTGCCCTTTTTAAATTTGTCCAACTCTTCCAATACCACAATGGGTATGTAAACATCGTTTTCCTGGAAATTGTAGATACACTTGTAGTCGTGTAAAATGACGTTGGTGTCCAATACAAAATTCTTTTTCGCTCCCATAGTCATGATTTTAAAAGTTTATGTTGGTAAATATAGCAAAAAAATGCAGATTTGTGTAATTTTGTAAGGATTTTTATGGATTTTATGAACTACCAACAAACGCTACAATACCTTTATGTTAAGACCCCTGCTTTTCAGCAAGTAGGGCAGTCTGCCTACAAACCTGGGTTAGATAATGTTATTGCATTGTCCAATGCATACGGTCATCCACATCAGGCATTTAAAACCATTCATGTGGCAGGAACCAACGGCAAAGGATCTGTTTCGCATACCTTGGCGGCAATCCTGCAGTCGGCTGGTTACAAGGTAGGGTTGTATACATCGCCTCATTTGCGCGATTTTTCGGAGCGCATTCGCGTAAATGGTAAACCCATCGATGCCGATTATGTGGTGCAGTTTGTGGCACAATCGCAAGGCATCATAGAACAACTCAATCCTTCTTTTTTTGAGATAACCACCTTGATGGCGTTTTCGTATTTTAAGGAGCAAGCGGTAGATATTGCAGTTATCGAAGTAGGATTGGGCGGTCGATTGGATAGTACCAATATTATTACGCCCATTTTGAGCGTTATTACCAACGTTAGTTTTGACCATGTGGCTTTGTTGGGCAATACCTTAGA
>JAZRBL010000148.1:0-4022 GCA_045635045.1 Candidatus Enterocola sp.
TGCTAGAGAATATCATTATTCTTTGTGGGCACTACAAGGGCATTGACCATCGTATTCGTGAACATTTAATTACGCGCGAGGTTTCGGTAGGAAATTTTGTGTTAACTGGTGGCGAATTGGCTGCATCTATAATGGCCGATGCGATTGTTCGCATAATACCAGGCGTAATTTCGGACGAACAGTCTGCTTTGTCGGATTGTTTTCAAGACGATTTACTTTCTGCCCCTGTTTATACCCGTCCTGCCGAATATAAAGGGTGGAAAGTACCCGATATTTTACTATCTGGACACGAACGTAAAATTGCCGAATGGCGTTTAGAGCAGTCGTTGGAGCGTACTAAACTATTGCGCCCCGACCTTTTAAAGTAACATAACAAACGGACGTATGTTAGAACGCATCACTGCTCTGCGTGAGCAACTCAATCATTACAACTACCACTATTATGTGCTCTCTCAGCCGCTTATTAGCGACTTTGAGTTTGATAAATTGTTGGCAGAACTACAGCAGTTAGAGCAAGCAAATCCGCAGTTTTTCGATCCTAATTCGCCTACGCAAAGGGTGGGAAGCGATATTAACCAAAACTTTACACAGGTTAAGCACGTGTATCCCATGTTGTCTTTGGGAAATACCTACAACGAGGGCGAAGTGGCCGATTTTTACAACCGTGTGGCCAAGGCGCTCAATGCTCCTTTTGAAATTGTTTGTGAGTTAAAATACGATGGTACTTCTATATCGCTTATTTACGAAAATGGGGCACTACAACGTGCTGTAACTCGTGGTGATGGCGAAAAAGGCGACGATGTAACTGCCAATGTGCGTACCATTCGTAGTATTCCGTTGCAATTAACGGGCAATTATCCCGATTGGTTAGAGATTCGTGGCGAAATTTTAATGCCCTGGAAGGTGTTTGAAGACTTAAACAAAGAACGTGAAGCACAAGGAGATGCGTTGTTTGCTAACCCGCGCAATGCCGCATCGGGTACCATTAAGTTGCAAAATGCCTCAGAAGTGGCCAAACGCAAGTTAGACGCCTATTTGTACTACATGTTGGGCGAAAATTTACCTTCCGATACCCATTCGGGTTGCTTGCAGGCGGCATCGAGCTTTGGCTTTAAAATATCCGATGCCGTAAAAGTGTGCAAAACCTTGCCCGAAGTAATGGAGTATATTCAGTATTGGGATACCGAAAGAAAGAATTTGCCCGTTGCAACCGATGGTATTGTATTAAAAGTCAATTCGTTAACCCAACAAAAGAACTTGGGCTATACCGCCAAATCGCCCCGATGGGCCATTGCCTATAAATTTCAGGCCGAGCGGGCGTTAACGACGTTGCAATCGGTGTCGTACCAAGTGGGCAGAACCGGAGCCATTACGCCCGTGGCAAATTTAGACCCCGTTCAACTGTCGGGTACGGTGGTAAAACGTGCCAGTTTGCACAACGCCGACATCATAGAAGGCCTTGATTTGCACCTGGGCGATAAGGTATACGTAGAAAAAGGCGGCGAAATTATTCCCAAAATTACGGGTGTAGAGACTTCTATTCGCGATTTGTTTGCCGAAAAGGTGCAATTTATAACCCATTGCCCCGAGTGTGGTACAGCCTTAGTGCGCGACGAGGGCGAAGCCGCTCATTATTGTCCCAACGAGGCGCATTGTCCGCCCCAAATCAAGGGCAAAATGGTGCATTTTGTATCGCGCAAAGCCATGAACATTGATGGTTTAGGCGAAGAAACCATCGATCTTATTTACCGTAAAGGTCTGGCGCACAACATTGCCGACTTGTATCGCCTCAAACTCATCGATTTAGCCCTATTAGAGCGCATGGGCGAAAAATCGGGCAGGCGTATTTTAAAATCGTTAGAAGAGAGCAAACATGTGCCTTTTGCGCGTGTGTTGTTTGCTTTGGGCATTCGATACGTAGGCGAGACGGTAGCCAAACGCTTATCGGCCAAGCTAAAAAGCATGGATGCCTTGATGCAAGCCTCTTTAGAAGAGTTGATGAGCATTGACGAGATAGGAGAGTCTATTGCCCAAAGTTTGGTGCAATATTTTGCACAAGATGAAAACAAGCAACTCATAGCCAACTTGCAAGAAATTGGTTTACAAATGGCTGTTGATGAGCAAACTAACCAATTAGGTTCTGAGGCATTAAAAGGCAAAACCATAGTGATTAGTGGCACGTTTACAAGTCACTCGCGCGATGAGTTAAAAGCCTTAATAGAACTGCATGGTGGCAAAAACACAGGCAGTATTTCTAAAAATACCAGTTTTATTTTGGCGGGCGATAATATGGGCCCATCGAAAGCCGAAAAAGCGGCCCAATTGGGTGTTCCCATGCTATCGGAACAAGAATTTTTATCTTTAATTGAGCAAAACAATGTGTAAAAAATACGCTGCATATAAGGTTCGCAAAGGCGAAAACAAAACGCGTGTAAAACGCTTTATTAACCTTAATCAGGCCCAAAATGTACATGTTTTAATGGGTGGTAATGCGCTTACCCCCATGCAAACCGAACAGTTTTACAAGCAAGTATATGCCGTGGCCGATATGTTTAAAAATGCATCGTGCTATTTGCATCTTACTGTTTGTGTACGCAAAATGCCTGTAGAATCCAAACGCATGGGTATTGAAGTGTTTGATTATAAACAAGTAAGTTTTCTCTCTAAAAAGCCTAAACAGTCCATTGTTGCTCCTTTTTTAGAGAAAAAAACAGATATTCTAATCAATTTGTCGCCTTTTGTTTGCTATCCGTTAGAACACTTGGCAGCTATGTCGGATGCTCCCTTAAAAGTAGCGGTGAAGCTAGAAGAAAGGCCCTTTTTATACGATATCCAGTTGCAATTAGACGATATAGGTCAGCCATTCGATAAGAATTTGCGCGCATTACTTTTCTATTTGGAAAAAATCCAATCTAAATAAATTAGAATCTCGCAAAAAAACAGTATATTTGCCACTTAAATATATCAAAGCGTTCGTTTATTATCACAGCTAAACAACTAAACGATTCAACAATTCAACGATTCAACGTTTTACAAAAATGATAACGCATACAGCATTAAAAGGATTAGGCATTGCCCTTATAACTCCCTTTACAGATAATGACGAGGTAGATTATGTGGCATTGGGACGTCTTATTGACTATCAAGTAGATAACGGCGTAGACTACATGGTTATCTTGGGCACAACAGGCGAAACCCCTACATTAAGCGTAGAAGAAAAAGCAGAAGTTACCCGTTTCTCAATAGAACGCATTGCCGGACGTGTTCCCGTGGTTTTGGGGATAGGTGGCAATAATACAGCTGCTTTGGTAAAACGCCTTAAAACCGATCCTTTAACCGGTGTTGATGCTATTTTATCGGTTGTTCCTTACTACAATAAACCCTCGCAAGAAGGTATTTATCAGCACTATGCAGCATTGGCAGAAGCATCGCCAGTGCCCATTATTATGTACAATGTACCTGGCAGAACCGGTGTAAACATGACTCCCGAATTAACCCTTCGTTTGGCAAAAGATTTTCCCGATAAATTGGTAGCCATTAAAGAAGCTTCTGGTAATTTGGCACAAATGGAAACCATTATCAAAGATAAACCTGCCGATTTCTTGGTTATTTCTGGCGATGATGGTTTGGCATTCCCACTTATTACTTTGGGTGGTGCTGGCGTTATTTCGGTAATTGGTAATGCATTTCCACGTGAGTTTGGTAGAATGGTTCGCCTTACCTTGGCTGGCGATTACGACAATGCGCGTGCCATTCACCACCAATTCTTAGACTTATTTAGTTTACTATTTGTAGACGGCAACCCTGCTGGTGTTAAGAGCATGCTTAATGCAATGGGTTATATCGAGAACAGACTTCGACTTCCACTGGTACCAACGCGTATTACGACGTACGAGAAGATACGTCAGGTGCTTGATGGATTGAATATTAAGTGTTAAAAAAAATCTCAGCGGTTGCTGAGATTTTTTTTAACACTAGTGACAAGCAACAAGCTCAATTAAAGTTATTTCTGGTTTCATGCC
>JAZRBL010000149.1:0-1809 GCA_045635045.1 Candidatus Enterocola sp.
TTCGCTTAGTCCTAAATTACTAGTAGCTTTCCCTTCTTTAATATCGGTAATACCCAACAATAGTTTTTCGTAGGTGTCGCGTTGGTAATAATTGGAATTTTCGATGCGGTTGTCGTTTTTTTGTGCCAAAATGCGTTTGGCTAATTCGACCGCGGGGTTGTTCTTTTTAGAGTAGCTATTTTTGGTAGTTACTTGAACTTCTTTTAGTTGATAATCGGTGGGAACCAATTTTACATTCATGTGCCTATTCACATATCGGCTAAGAGCGTATGTTTTGGTTTTGTATCCCAAAAAGGTAAATTCAAGCCTGTCAGTTTCTTCGGCATTGATGCTAAAGTTACCGTCCAAGTCGGTTTCGTCGCCGTACATGGTGTTGGCAATACGGATAGAGATAAAAGGTAGGGTCTCTCCAGTAATAGAGTCAGTAACTGTTCCTGTAAAAGTAGCTGCCCAAGCAGATGTGCTACCCAAGAGACAAAAAAGAAGAACGATATAGGCTTTAAATGCTCTCAATTTTTTCGATTTTAAGAAAACCAATGCAAAGGTACTAAAAATTAGGTACTTACAATCAAGCATGTCTTAAAAAATAGTTAATTAACGAATTTATATAATTTTTCGTTACAGAGGTGTTACATCCTATGTCGTTTCTTGTTTCTTTGGTGCTCCGTTTGTATAATAGCAGATTTTGTTGTAAATTTGTAGCCGTTTGAAAATTCATTTAATTTTATTGATATGACTAAAAGTGCATTGCAAATTGCCAGAGCTGCTTATCAACCTAAATTGCCTAAAGCATTAAGAGGTGCAGTTGCTGTGAAAGAAGGCGAAGCTACTCAATCTGTAGCTGATCAAGAAGCTATTAAAAACTTGTTCCCTAACACCTATGGTATGCCCGTTATTACTTTCGAAGACGGCGTGGCAACCGAACTTCCTGCTATCAATGTAGGTGTTATTTTGTCGGGTGGTCAAGCTCCTGGTGGACACAACGTAATTTCTGGTTTGTTCGACGGTTTAAAATCGCTTAACGCAGACAGCAAACTTTATGGTTTCCTAGGCGGTCCTAGCGGTTTGATTGATCACAAATACATCGAACTTACTGCAGAAATCGTAGACGAATACCGTAACACCGGTGGTTTCGATATTATTGGTTCGGGTCGTACCAAACTAGAAGAAACTGCACAATTCGATAAAGGTATCGAAATCTGCAAACAATTGGGTATTAACGCATTGGTAATTATTGGTGGTGACGACTCTAACACCAACGCTTGTGTGTTGGCAGAGTACTACTTGCAAAAAAATACCGGTATCCAAGTAATTGGTTGTCCTAAAACCATCGACGGTGACCTTAAAAACAACATGATTGAAACTTCATTTGGTTTCGATACTGCTTGTAAAGTTTATTCTGAAGTGATCGGTAACATCATGCGTGACGCTAACTCGGCTAAAAAATACTGGCACTTTATTAAATTGATGGGTCGTTCGGCTTCTCACATCGCATTGGAATGCGGTTTGCAAACCCAACCTAACATTTGTATCGTTTCTGAAGAAGTAGAAGCTAAACAAATGACTTTGGGCGATATCGTTAACAACATTGCTGAAACCGTAGCTGCTCGTGCTGCAGAAGGCAACAACTTTGGTGTTATCTTGATTCCAGAAGGTTTGATCGAGTTCATCCCTGAAATGAAAGTGTTGATTGCTGAATTGAACGACCTTTTGGCACACGAAAGCGACGTACAAAAAGCGCTTCAAGGCCTAACCGCTACCAGCGCTGCTGTTTACGCATCGCTTCCTGAAGCTATCGCTAAACAATTG
>JAZRBL010000150.1:0-5240 GCA_045635045.1 Candidatus Enterocola sp.
GCACCACCAAACAAACCAATCTTACCCCCTTTTAGGTAAGGAGCAAGCAAGTCGATAACTTTAATACCGGTATAAAGAATTTCTTTAGAGGTAGCTAATTCTTCGTAGGTAGGTGGTAGACGGTGAATAGGGTATTCTTTACTGCGGTCTAAATCAGAAATACCGTCAATGCTATCGCCAGTAACGTTTAGCAAGCGACCTTTAATCTGATTACCAATGGGAACTGAAATAGGAGCTCCTGTTGGAATAACTTCCATACCACGTACCAAACCATCGGTAGAATCCATCGCAATGGCACGAATTGAATTTTCGCCGATATGTTGTTGACATTCAATAATCAGTTTCTGTCCTCCTTGACGAATAATGTGCAAGGCATCGTGAATCTTAGGTAGTGCATCGCCACCTTGTTCAAAGGTTACGTCTACTACAGGACCGATAACTTGTGTAATATAACCAGTTGTATTTGCCATAATTTGTAAAAAAATAACAATCCCAAAATTACCATTTTTAGATGTAATGCCCAAAGAAAAAAGTAAAATTTTGAGTAAATGTTGATAAAAGCGCAAAAAAAAATGAGTAAAGTTGCCTTTACTCATTTTTTGGCGCTTGTTGCTTGTCGATTTTATTGACAAGCAACTATCGACAGTTATAAATAGCTGGCGATGTTATTTTCGATACGTTCAGCAATGTTGCTGGTGTCGGTTTTTTCAAATTTTTCGCCTGTAATGTTTTCGTATAGTTCGATGTAACGATTGGTGATGCCTGCTACAATTTCGTCAGTCATTTCGGGTACTTGTTGGCCTTCTTTGCCTTGGAAACCGTTTTCCATCAACCATTCACGTACAAATTCTTTAGAAAGTTGTTTTTGTGCTTCGCCTTTTTCAAAACGTTCTTCGTAACCTTCGGCATAGAAGTAACGCGACGAGTCGGGGGTGTGAATTTCGTCCATCAAATAGATTTGGCCATCGCATTTACCAAATTCGTATTTGGTGTCTACCAAAATCAAGCCACGTTTAGCGGCAATTTCGCTACCACGTTTAAACAAGGCTAGGGTGTATTGTTCTAGTAGGGCATAGTCTTCGGCACTTACCAAACCTTGTGCAATGATTTCTTCTTTAGAAATATCTTCGTCGTGTGCGCCCAATTCTGCTTTGGTGGTAGGGGTGATAATAGGGGTTTCGAAAGCTTGATTTTCGCGCATGCCGTCTGGAATTTGTACGCCACAAATTTCGCGAACGCCATTTTTATAGGCTCTCCAAGCGCTGCCACACAAGTAGCCACGTACAATCATTTCTACAGGGAAACCTTCGCATTTACGACCAATGGTTACCATAGGGTCTGGGGTTGCTAATTGCCAGTTAGGAACGATGTCTGCTGTTGCATACAAAAATTTAGCAGCAATTTGGTTAAGCATTTGTCCTTTGTAAGGAATGCCTTTTGGAAGTACCACGTCAAATGCCGAAATACGGTCGGTGGCTACCATAACTAGGGTGTCGCCAATGCTGTATACGTCGCGTACTTTGCCGTGGTATACGTCAGTTTGGCCTTTGAAATTAAAATTGGTAGAGGTTAATGCTTTCATAATTTTTTGTCGCTTTGCTCCGACTAATCGACTAATCGGTTAATCGGAATAGAGATTATTATTGTTGTTTAGTTTGCTTAGTCGACTTTTGACGATTGCGAAGCAATATCATTCCTTTCGTAGGCTTCTACAATGCGCGAAACCAATTTGTGGCGAATAATGTCTTTTTTATCAAATTCAATAAACGAGATGCCTTTTACACCTTTTAATATATGCATGGCGTGGAGTAGTCCCGATTGTTTGCTATTGGGCAAGTCAATTTGGGTACTATCGCCGGTTATAATCATTTTTGAGTTGAACCCTAATCGGGTTAAAAACATCTTAATTTGTTGGGTGGTAGTGTTTTGCGCTTCGTCTAAGATGATAACGGCATCGCTCAAGGTTCTACCACGCATAAAGGCCAGCGGTGCAATTTGAATAACGTGCGTTTCTAGGTATTCCTTTAGTTTAAAAGGAGGAATCATATCTTCTAACGCGTCGTACAAAGGTTGCAAGTAAGGATCAATTTTGTCCTTCATATCGCCAGGCAAGAATCCTAATTTTTCGCCTGCTTCTACGGCTGGACGGCTTAAAATAATTTTGCGTACTTGTTTATTTTTAAGCGCGCGAACCGCTAGGGCAATGGCGGTGTAGGTTTTACCCGAACCCGCAGGACCCATGGCAAACATAAGGTCGTTTTTTTCAAAGTCGCCCACCAACTTTTGTTGGTTAGGGGTTCGTGCTGTAATGGGTTTGCCGTTTAACCCGTGCAATATCAAGTTGTTGGGCAAGGGGTCGGTTTCGGCCGTCTTGCCTTTGGCAATGTCTATAATGGTAGCCTCTGTTAAGCTATTAAATTCGGCAGCATGTTTTTCCAACAACAGCATTTTGTCGTAAAAACTGGCCAATTCCGCTTCGTCGCCCACCGCTTTAATCATGTTGCCGCGCGCAACAATCTTAATTTTGGGAAATACTACTTTTAAAAGTCGGATGTTGCTATTGTTTACCCCGCAAAATACCACGGGGTCGGCATTGGTAAGTATGTACGTGGTTTCGTTCACCGCTTATTCTGCTTCGTTTAATTGGTTGATGCAACGTTGTAAGCTAGCCTCCCAGTGAGGAACCGCAATGCCAAAGGTACTTTTAATTTTTGCTTTGTTAAGCACGCTGTAATGAGGACGAGCGGCTTTGGTAGGGTAGTCTTTGGTTTCAATGGGGTTTACCTGGCAGGTAGTAATGCCCGATAGTTGGTGAATTTTGATGGTAAAATCGTACCAACTGCATACACCCTCGTTGCTATAATGGTAAATACCTCCTTTGTCGTGATCTTGGTCAATGGTTTGGTCGAGCATGACCAATAGGGCAGCTGCCAAATCTTCGGCAAATGTAGGTGTGCCAACTTGGTCAAAAATAACGTTTAATTGCTCGCGTTCTGCGCCCAATTTACGCATGGTTTTTACAAAGTTGTTGCCAAAGGGCGAGTACAACCAAGCTGTACGTACCACCATACCTTTGCTACAAGCTTTTAACAAGGCCTTTTCGCCTTTTAGTTTGGTTTTTCCGTATACCGAACATGGGTAAGTGGGCATATCTTCTGTATAGGGTACAAAACCTTTTCCATTAAAAACATAGTCGGTCGATACGTGAATAATGCCAGCGCCAACTTCTTCGGCCACTTCGCCAAGATTTTTTGCCGCTTTGGCGTTGATTTTTTCGCACAATTCTGCTTCGTCTTCGGCTTTGTCTACAGCTGTATAGGCAGCGCAGTTAATGATGTATCGAATGTCGTTTCCTTGTACAAAGTCCAACAACATGGCTTTGTCGCAAATATCAAGGCTGTCTACATCGGTAAACATAAAGTTGTACTGAGGGTAGTTGGCCGATAAAATGCGTACTTCGTTGCCAAGTTGGCCGTATGCTCCGGTTACAAGAATGTTTTTCATGGTGGGTTAGAAAACAAAGTTGGTTTTTAAATCTTTTAGTAGGGGGTGTTTCAAATCTTTTTCAGAAATGAGCTGTTTGTCGGCTGGAATGCCCCAATCGATGTTCAAATCGGGGTCGTTGAACATAATGCCACCTTCTAATGATGCGTTGTATAGGTTATCGCATTTGTAGGTAAATACTGCTGTTTCGCTCAGTACAGAAAAACCATGGGCAAAACCACGAGGAATTAGAAATTGGGTTTTGCTGTCGGCGTCCAATTCAATGCCGTACCATTTACCGTAGGTAGGGGAGCCTACACGAAGGTCTACAGCTACGTCGTACACACGACCTTCTACTACCGAAACCAATTTAGATTGGCTCTCGGGGTTAAGTTGGAAATGCAATCCTCTAATAACACCGTAGGTAGATTTAGATAGGTTGTCTTGGCAGAAATCTTGCATAATGCCAGCATCTTGGTAGCGTTTTTTGTTGTAGGTTTCGCAGAAATATCCGCGTGCATCACCAAAAATTTTAGGTTTAATAATCAATAAACCTTCTATGCCAGTTTCTATTATTTCCATAATTAAATAATATTTGGTTCGTCGGCAATCTTAATAAGGTATTGTCCGTAAAAATTCTTCTTCAAAGGCTCTGCTAGTTTAAGCAATTGCTCGCGGTTAATGTAACCGTAGTTGTAAGCAATTTCTTCTAGGCAAGCCACTTGCAAACCTTGGCGATTTTGAATGGTAGCAATAAAGTTCGATGCCTCTAAAAGGCTGTCGTGTGTACCTGTATCCAACCAAGCAACACCACGTCCCATAAGTTGAACGTTTAGGCGTCCTTCGGCAAGGTATAGTTTATTAAGGTCTGTAATTTCTAATTCGCCACGAGCCGATGGTTTAAGCGATTTGGCTTTTTTTACTACGTCGTTGCTGTAGAAATAAAGGCCTGTTACAGCGTAGTTTGATTTGGGTTTAGCGGGTTTTTCTTCGATGCTAAGCACTTTGCCTTCTTCGTTAAATTCGGCAACACCGTAACGTTCAGGGTCGTTTACGTAGTAACCAAACACAATGGCACCGTCTTCTAACTTAGCCGCTTCTTTTAGCATGTTAGAAAGGTTGTATCCGTAAAAGATATTGTCGCCTAGTACCATGCAAACACTATCGTCGCCAATAAATTCTTCGCCAATTAAGAAGGCTTGCGCCAAACCATCGGGCGAGGGTTGAATGGCATATTCAAAACGTACGCCAAGCGACGATCCGTCGCCTAGTAAGTTTTTGTATAAATGAATGTCTTGTGGAGTAGAAATGATGAGGATTTCTCTAATACCTGCTAGCAGCAAAATAGATACGGGGTAGTAAATCATGGGTTTGTCGTAAACCGGAATGATTTGTTTGGAAATACTTTTGGTAATGGGGTATAAACGTGTTCCAGACCCCCCTGCTAGTACAATGCCTTTCATAAATTTTTAATTTAGAAGATGATGAATGAATTTAACAAAGGTAATAAATAATATTAAAAATCCCAATCTTCGTCGTCAAAATTACATTCCATAAAAGCATCCAGGTCGCGACGCTCTTTTTTGGTAGGACGTCCGGTGCCTCTGTCGCGGTCAATGAACCCAACCATGCGCATGCGTTCTACAATTTCGTATTGCTCGGCAGGGGTAACATTTTCCATGAATTCGGGTACTAATTTGGCGCCTAAACGGTTTTCGGTAAGTTGTAGGGCCTTAAAAGAGTAGGTGATGGGCGGT
>JAZRBL010000151.1:0-4197 GCA_045635045.1 Candidatus Enterocola sp.
TACTACTTTATGTTTAAAAGTTACATCACCGTGAGTGTATCTTTGACGATGAAGTACTTTTACTCCTTCTTTCTGGTACAAGAACCATAATTTGGACAGTCGTGAATAATCAATCCCATACTTGACATGAATGTGATTGAGGGAATAACCATTTTCAAGCATATGCATATATTCTAGCAATGCTGAATAATCGTGTCTTTTACGCATAAAATAAACCCCAAAGTTTTTTGTCCAAACTTTCGCGTTCACTTCACGGGTCCTTTTTTTTATATTACTTCAATGCCTTGTTCTTCGCAAAGCTTTAAGCTTAATTCTTTTAGTTTGTATTTTTGAATTTTGCCGCTACCGGTAAGTGGATAACTATCTACAAAGAATACGTATTTAGGAATCTTGTAGCGAGCAATTTTACCTTTGCAGAAGTCGCGAACATCTTCGGGTTCTAATTTAGCACCTTCTTTTAAGATGATAAAGGCACCCACTTCTTCGCCGTATTTTTTAGAAGGGACAGCGGCTACTTGCACGTCGCTAACGCCTTCTAGTTTGTAAAGGAATTCTTCAATTTCGCGGGGGTAAATGTTTTCGCCACCACGAATAATCATGTCTTTAATACGGCCTGTAATGCGGTAGTATCCATCTTCGTCTTTCACGCCCAAGTCGCCCGAGTGAAGGAAACCGTTGGCATCAATAATTTCTTCGGTAGCTTTTTCGTTCTTGTAGTAACCTTTCATGACGTTAAAACCACGGCAACACATTTCGCCTTGTACGCCAGGAGGACAAATTTCGCCCGTTTCGGGGTTGATTACTTGTACTTCTACAAAAGGATAATCGCGACCTACGGTAGTGCAGCGTTTCTCAAAGCTGTCCTCGACGGTAGTTTGGGTCATACCAGGCGATGTTTCGGTAAGTCCGTATACGCTGGTAATGGTCATGTGCATTTTGTCCGACACTTGGCGCATGAGCTCAATGGGGCAAAGAGCACCTGCCATAATACCAGTGCGCAGACAAGTTAAATCGAACATATTAAACATAGGGTGATTTAACTCGGCAATAAACATGGTAGGAACCCCATAAAGAGCGGTGCAACGTTCTTGGTGTACCGATGCCAATACTACCAAGGGGTCAAATTTCTCTACCATTACTTGTGTACAACCATGGGTCAAGCAGTTCATGGTAGCAAGTACCACGCCAAAACAGTGGAATAGGGGCACGCAAACACAAAGTTTATCGTCGCTGGTAAATTTCATGTGCTCGCCGGTAAAGAAACCGTCGTTGGCAATGTTATAGTGGGTAAGCATTACGCCTTTTGGGAAACCGGTGGTACCCGAGGTGTATTGCATGTTCACTACGTCGTGGCAGTTAACTTGTTTTTTGGCTTCGTTTAGTTTGTCGTTCGATACCGAGCTTCCTAACAACAAAATTTCGGCGGTATTGTACATGCCACGGTGTTTTTCTTGGCCAATGTAAATAACGTTTTTCATTTTAGGAAAGCGGTCGCTTTGCAACTTGCCGCGTTGACAAGTTTTTAGCTCGGGCAACATTTTGTAGGTCATTTCTACGTAGTCGCAATCCCAGGTACCATCAATAATACAAAGGGTATGCATGTCCGAGTTTTCGCAAAGGTATTCTAGCTCGTTTTGTTTGTAGTTGGTGTTTACCGTAACGCAAACGGCACCAATACGGGCGCAAGCGTATAAAAAGGTCAACCAATCGGGTACGTTGGTGGCCCATAAACCTACGTGCGTGCCTTTTTCAATGCCAATGGCTAGCATACCTTTGGCAAGATCGTCTACACGCTCGTTAAATTGTTTCCAAGTAAAGCGCAAGCCGCGGTCGGCGTATACAATGTAGTCTTTATCGGGGGTTTGCTCTGCCCAATATTCAACCCATTGGCCCAAGGTTCTTGTGGAAAGTTCGTATTGCATAGCTGTATTTTTAGAAAGGAGCGTATACAACAGCTAAAATTTTAGCCGCTTGGGTAGCGTATACAAGGTGTTCAACAATAGAATCGTAATAAATGCTATCGCCAGCTTCTAGCACGTGTTCGTCTTGGCCGTATTTAATACGTACTTGGCCTTCTAACACATAGATAAACTCTTCGCCTTCGTGCGACGATACCAATAAGTTTTCGGCATTAGCAGGTTCAATGTTGATGATAAAAGGTTCCATGTTACGTCCTGCTTTGCTTTTAGCCAACGACATAAAGTCTAGGTGCGAGTTAGAACGGCTTTTGGTGTTAGAGGTGCTTAAACATTTTTCGCTACCTCCGCCACGGCAAATTTCGGGACCTAGGTTGTCGGTGTCGTCTAGAAAGGTGCCCAAACGTACACCCAAAGCACGTGCTATTTTAATAAGGGGCGATAGCGATGGAATGTTGGTGTTTGCTTCAATTTCGGCTACCAACGATAGTTCCAAACCGCTGTTTGTAGCTAACTCCTCTTGCGACATTTTGCGAGCTTCGCGAAAACCTTTGATTTTGTCTCCTACTAATTTTTTAGTTGTCATGATATAGAAATGTATTATTTGTAATTTTGAGAGCGCAAAAATAACCAATTTTTCTGATTTTAGGCAGAAAAATTGATAAATTATAAGAATAATTGCGCTTTTGCTTAATTATTTTTGATTTTTACGACCTTTTGCCTTGGGTTTTGCATTTCCTGCCTCTGCAATAATCTGTAAGCAGTCTTGATAGGTAAGAGCGGTTGGCTCGCATCCTTTAGGCAGCTTGTAGTTGGTTTTATCTTTGCACAAGTAAATACCATATCTACCATTTAACAAGCGCATGTCGGCATCTTCGTCAAATACTTTTACCACTTTGTTGGCTTCGGCATTGCGTTTAGCAGTAATCAGTTCAATGGCTTCTTCTAAGGTAATAGACATAGGGTCTAGCTCTTTAGGAATAGAGCAGAAAAGGCCGTTGTGCGCCAAATAAGGGCCAAATCGGCCTACGCTGGCTTTAATTTCTTTGTCTTCCCATGTGCCAATGGTACGAGGTAGTTTGAACAATTCCAACGCTTCGTCTAGGGTAATGGTTTCGAGGCTTTGACCCGCTTTTAGCGAAGCAAACTTGGGTTTTTCGCTGTCGGTTGCACTGCCTATTTGCGCCACAACGCCAAAACGGCTAATTTTTACCGAAACTTCTTTGCCCGAAGCAGGGTCGATGCCTAAAATGCGTTCACCTACGCGGTGTTCGGTACGTTCTTTGAGCGAGGTTTCAATAAGTGGATGGAAGGCTTGGTAAAATTTATCGATGGTGGTTTTCCATGCTTCTTTGCCTTCGGCCACTAAGTCTAACTCTTGCTCAATGTTGGCGGTAAAGTTATAGTCAAGAATATAATTAAAGTGATCTTGTAGGTAGTCGTTTACTACCATGCCCGTATCGGTAGGGAATAATTTTGCCTTTTCGGTACCTACCACTTCGGTTTGTTCTTGCTGTGCAACTTGGTTTTGTTGCAAGCGCAATACGTTGTACGTGCGTTTTTCGCCTTCGCGGTCGGCTTTTACTACGTATTCGCGGTTAAGAATGGTACTAATGGTAGGTGCGTAGGTAGAAGGACGACCAATGCCCAATTCTTCCATTTTGCGTACCAACGATGCTTCGGTGTAACGTGCAGGACGTTGGCTAAAGCGTTGTGTACAATCAATGTATTGGTAGGTAAGTGCATCGCCTGCTTTCAGTGCGGGTAGCAAGGTGGTGTTTTCTTGTTCGGTATCTTCGTCGTCGCGACCTTCCATGTATACCTTTAAGAAACCATCAAATACCAACACTTCGCCAGTGGCAATAAAGGTTTCTGTGCAGGGGGCGCATGTCCCGTTATTGATGGTAATGGTAATGGTGGTTTTGTTTAGTTCGGCATCGGCCATTTGCGATGCAACGGTACGTTTCCAAATAAGTTCGTACAAACTTTTTTCTTGCTTGGTACCGCTAATGGTATGCTCGTTGATATAGGTAGGACGAATGGCCTCGTGTGCCTCTTGCGCACCTTTAGCCTTGGTGGTGTAATTGCGCACCTTGCTGTATTGCTCGCCGGCAAACGAAATAATTTCTGCCTTGGCAGTATTAAGGGCCAATGCCGAAAGGTTTACCGAGTCGGTACGCATGTAGGTAATTTTACCGCTTTCGTACAAACGTTGGGCAATAGACATGGTTTGCGAAACCGAGAAACCTAGTTTACGCGATGCTTCTTGTTGCAAGGTTGA
>JAZRBL010000152.1:0-16162 GCA_045635045.1 Candidatus Enterocola sp.
TGCAGGAGCTACCATTTTGGGACGCATTACCATTGGCAAAAACGCTGTTATTGGTGGCAACACATGGGTAACACAACCTGTACCCGAGGGAACCGTGCTTATTAAAAAGTAATACACCTTATTATATTATAGAGTCGATAACAACAAAAAAGGCCTCACCATTGGTGAAGCCTTTTTTGTTAGAAGCATCGAATTATTTACGGATGCCTAGTTCTTTGATGATAGCACGGTAACGTTCGATGTCACGTTCTTTTAGGTAATCTAACAAACGACGACGTTTACCTACTAATTGTACCAAAGCACGTTTTGTGCTATAATCTTTGTGATTTGACTTAACATGTTCAGTCAAATGAGCAATACGGGTGGAAAATAATGCTATCTGGCTTTCAGGAGAACCAGTGTCAGTATTAGACTTTCCGTATTTCTCAAAGATTTCTACTTTTTGTTCTTTTGATAAATACATATAAAATTGAATTAAAGGAGCGCAAAGGTAAATACTTTTTTTTATTTACCCAACCTTTTTCTAAAAAAAGTGCAGAAAATTAAGGATTTACCACCCTAATGGGATTTCCTTTAAAGAACTCAAGCACATTTTCGAGTGCCATGGCCGCCATCTGGTTACGGGTTTCGCGGGTGGCTGTTCCTATGTGTGGCACCAACACCACATTCTTCAACGCACGGAGTGCATCGGATACCTGGGGTTCAAATTCGTAAACATCCAAGGCTGCTCCGGCAATTTTATCTTGTTGCAAAGCTTGTATCAATGCATCTTCGTGCAACACAGCTCCACGGGCTGTATTAATAAGGTAGGCCGTTGGTTTGCACAGATCCAACTCTTTTTGTCCTATAAGATGATGTGTTTCTGGAGTTAATGGCGTATGCAGACTGATAAAATCGGCGGTTTGCATCAACTCGTTAAGCGAAACATAGGTGGCTTGATAGTCTTTCTCGATGGCCTCAGACTGCCTTGTACGACTATAATACACAACGCGCATGCCCATGGCTAAAGCACGTCTGGCAACAGCCTTTCCTATTCTGCCAAAGCCTATAATACCCAAGGTTTTACCGTAAATGGACGTGCCAATATTTTCTAACACGCCCCAACGTTCTTGTTTTTGTTGCATAACAACATGCGATTTTGTTATGCCGCGTGCCAAATCCAATAATAAGGCAATGGTTAATTCGGCGGTTGGCTCGGTTACCACATCGGGCGTATTGCACACGGTTATACCCAAACTTGTAGCTGCATTTACATCAATGTTGTTGTATCCTACCCCTACATTCGATACCACTTTTAGGGTTTTGCCAAGCGATAACAAATTGGCTGGAACAGGGGTATTAAACATGGGAATGAATGCGTCGCAAGTAGGCAGCAAAGAGGCTAATTCTTCCGATGAAAAGGCACCTTTTTGTGGTTTTATAAGTTGAAATTTGTCAGTCGTTGGGAGCAAGAATGATTCTGGAAACAAAGCGTGCGCTATCAATATCTTTTTCATAGGCTTAAAAACTTTTACGCAAACGAGCAACAGGAAGACCTAACTGCTCACGGTATTTGGCAACGGTTCTGCGGGCGATAGGATAGCCTTTTTGTTGCAACATTTCACATAACTTCTCGTCGGGAAGGGGATGTTTCTTGTCTTCGGCATCGATCATTTCTTTCAGCAAGGTCTTGATTTCGCGCGTTGATACCTCTTCGCCCGAGTCGGTAATCATACCTTCAGAGAAAAAATATTTTAGCGGAAAGATACCAAAATTGGTTTGAATGTATTTGTTGCCCACTGCACGCGACACGGTAGAGATTTCGTAATGCGATAAATTGGCAATATCTTTCATGGTCATGGGCTTGAGCAAAGCCTCGCCACCTTGCTGAAAGAAGGTTGCTTGATAATCAATAATCGCTTTCATAATGGTGAGCAACGTGGCTTCGCGCTGACGAACAGCATCGATAAACGATTTGGCCCTATCCAACTTTTGTTTGGCAAACTGAACAACCGCTTTTCTATCGGGTGTACGGTTGTTGGCATTGCCCGAAAAATCTTGAAATAATTGCACATACGAAGCACCCACTTTTAACGATGGAATGGACTGATTGTTGAGCTGAAGCTGTCCGGTTTCGCAGTCGTATAAAAAGTCGGGGGTCACCACATTGTTGGCTTCAAAACCCACCGCACTAAAGCCATTGCTGGGGTGTGGATTAAGGCGTGTAATCTCTTGAATGGCATCGCGCATTTCATCGTCCGATAGTTGCAACTGTGTTTGCACCTTGTCGTAGTGACGTTGCGCAAACAAATCATAACATTCTTCAAGTATGCGCATGGCATTATCGATGGAATCGGTAAAAGGTTTGCGCTCCAACTGCAACAACAAACACTCATCGAGCGAACGCGCTCCCACTCCGGCAGGCTCTAAACTTTGCACATCGGTCAATGCCTCAAACATATCCGTTTCAGTGGCCTGCTCGCTGTATTGCAGATTATAGTCGACCGTTAGCAAACTGATTTCACGATTCAGATAACCTTTTTCGTCTAAATTGCCAATGATGTACTCGCCCATTTGCAAACGTGTCTCGGGCAAATCGAGCATACGCAATTGCTCTATCAGACTGCCTGCAAAATCCGTTTCTTCTGAATAGTTAGTATAAACAAAATCGGCAGCATCGCTTGCCACAGCAGGGCCTTCGTAGTAGACATCGTCTCCCTCGTCATCCGATAAGTATTCATCCAGTTGTGAAACATCAATATCACCTGTCAATTCTTCCATTTTATCGATTTCATCGACAGTTTCGTCATCATTTGCACCGGTTTCCAAATCGGTATCTTCTACCCCTTCTTCCAATGCTGGATTATCTTCCAATTCGTGTCGAATGCGATCTTCCAGTTCCAAAAGGGGACATTCTAACAACCCTATCACCAACAATTGTTGGGGCGATAAGGTTTGTTTGAGCTGTTGTTGTAAGATTTGTTTTTGAGACATGGGGTAAAGTTAGTCATTTTTTTGTACTTTTGAACCACCATGCGTTATTTTGGATTACATAGCAACCGATTTTTGGCAATTCTAACCATCTGGATAGGCATTACTGCTTATACATGGGCTCTTAACACCCAAATGTACATGCAAATCAACGCCCAATTGAGCAGTGGCGATGTGCAAGGAGGCATCGAACAAATTGAAAAACAAATCAAAAAAGAAAAAAAAGAAGCACAGTGGTATTGGTTATTGGACGATGTTTACCAGGCGCAAAACAACACGCCTGCACGCATTGACAACCTAGAAAGAGCTTTGCGCGTAAAAAAACTCTCCGAAAAAGAGGGAACCATTTATCGGTTGGGCAATGCTTACTTTGACGATGGCAACTACCAAAAGGCCAAAGCAACCTATGCAACTCTACCTACATCGGACATACAACAACGGGCATTAAAAGCCTGCGACATAGCCGACAGCTTACGAAATCACCCTGTAGAAAGCGATCGCATCGGCATGGGTGATAGCATAAACCTGCCTTACGACAACATTTGGCCCAGTTTAACCGCCAACGGCAACTTTTTTTGCAGCACAGTAGTGCTAGGCAAACGAGGCTTTGTGGGCAACACCTTACAACTGCAAGAAGACATCTACATTAGTCGCAAAAAGAATGGTATATGGCAAGGGGCAGAAGCACTGCCTTATCCCATCAATACCGAGCACAACGAGGGTTCTCCCTGTTTTTCGGCCGATGGAAAGTACTTGTTTTTTGTACGATGTGGTGATAGAAGTGGCATGGGGAGTTGCGATATCTACTATTGTATCAACCAAAAAGGCAAATGGAGCAGGCCCATTTTAGCACTTGCACCGCTTAATAGTAAGCACTGGGAGAGCACTCCTTGCATTAGCGCCTCTGGAAAAGAAATTTACTTTGCTAGCAACCGCCCAGGCGGCAAAGGGAAAAAAGATATTTGGGTATGCCAAATTGTTCCCAACAACGACGGAACGTTGCAATTTATCAACCCGCAAAACGCAGGCGATTCCATCAACACACCCTACGATGAAATATCGCCATTCTTGCATGCCAATGACAGTACCTTGTATTTTTCGAGCAACGGACATTTCGGCATGGGGCGTTTGGATGTTTTTTACAGCAATCGACTCGCTGGAAATCAATGGAGTAAACCTTGCAACATGGGGTACCCCATCAATACCCATGCCGACGAAATGGGTTGGATGGTAAGCCCCGACGGCGAAACCGCTTACATGGCTGCAGACAGCAGTTTAACAGGCGTATCGCACAAAATAATTTACCAAATTAGTTTGCCTGAAGCGTTGCAACCTGCGCCTACCACACCTCAGCAATTATGGGATATCCAAAAAGCATTTACCCTACACCACATTTACTTTGACTTTGACCAAGCCACCCTTAAAGCAGAATCGGAAAATGAATTAAACTTGTTGGTAAGTTTGATTCAAGAGCATCCTCAAAAAGTATTTACCATTACAGGACACACCGACAACGTAGGTAACGAGGCCTATAACCTAGAACTTTCTCAAAAAAGAGCCGATAGCGTAGTGCAATACCTAATTGAAAAAGGCATTGACCCCACTCGCCTTGTTAGCAAAGGCATGGGCAGTAGCCAACCCACCGAAAGCAACGATACCGAATGGGGGCGGGCTAAAAACAGACGCATTGAAGTGAGCGTACAATAGCATCATTGAAAAGACAAATAAGGCGCAATGCGTTGAATAAAATCGGAGGTTACATCGCGGTCTATTACCAAATCCTTAATACCATTGTAACGTTGGTTAGGTTGTTTTAATCGGTTATCGAACAACGACTTAGCCTGAAAATATCGAATGTAAGGATGGCGTTTTAGCGCATCGATAGAAAGTTGATTGATGTACAATTTTTGCACTTGAGTAGTATCCACCCATACTTGCGCCTGAATTTTATCATACGTTTCTTGCGGAAAACGATATACCTCCAGCAATTGCTCTTTACGATAAAAACCGCCCAACTTACTGCGATACTTCACAATCATTTTGGCATAACCACTTCCTATACCACGTAGTTGCTTTAACAAGGTCGTATCGGCCGCATTTAACTCTACCTTTTGGTCCGTTTTTACTTGCTTTACATACGGTTTTACAGGCAATGCAATTGAGTCGTTGCAAAAAGGGTTGTTTTGTTCGGTGAAATGGGCATTTTCTGGAGTTCCTTGCGCAAGTACTACACGTACAATCAGCAAGATAAAAACAAGCAGTAATAGCAGTAACGTTCCGCGTTTTTCGCTCTGCGTTACAAAGAAGATAGTATTCCAACGCATAAAAAAGAATTAAGAGTTTTATTGATTTTTTATTAAACTACCAACAGTCTATATCTGACATAGACTGTTGATAGCCTTTATGATGGTCTTACGGTTTATCCGAAAACGGTAAACAAGAATACGGCAAAGATACAAGCTGGCACAAAGAAGCGCATCATGTAAATGTATCCTTTGATGAACAAATGTGCCTTAGGATGTTTAATACGTAACTCGGTGGCTACAATACGTTTATCCAAGAACCATCCCACAAAGATGGAAATAAAGAATCCGCCAACAGGCAACAAGATAGATGCTGTAAAGAAATCGAGCGCATCGAAGATGGTTTTACCAAAGATGGTCAGACTGCTTAACTTGCCAAACGACAACGAAGCAAATACACCCAACACGCAAACCAAAGCCGCTACCAAGAACGAGGATTTTTTACGACTCATAGAAGTGTTTTCGTATAGGTAAGCGGTTACTACCTCGTGCAACGAAATAAGCGATGTTAAAGCGGCAATGAACAATAAAGCATAGAATAGAATTGCCCACAAAATACCTACGGGCATTTGTTGGAATACATTGGGCAACACTTTAAATACCAAGCTAGGACCTTGTTCGGGTTGCATACCAAACGAGAACACAGCAGGGAAAATAATTACAGCCGAAATAACAGCCACTATGGCATCGATCGAAACTACTTGCGCTGCTGTTTTAGGCAATTTAACGTCTTTCTTGAAATAAGACGAGTAAGTAATCAAACATCCCATGCCCAAACTAAGCGAGAAAAAGGTTTGCCCCATGGCCGTTAAAACCGACACAGGTGTTAGTTTTGACAAATCGGGTTTAAACAAAAAGGTTAATCCCTCTGAGGCTGCAGGCAAAAAGAACGAATTAACCATCATTACCAATAAGATAAGGAAGAATATGGGCATTAAAATGTTAGAGGCTTTTTCGATACCGCCGCTAACACCTTTTGATACAACAAAGTGAGAAACGAACATCACAATTACCATCCAAATCAGAGGCAAATAAGGATGCGAAGCAAATTGGTCAAACATTTGACCGTATTGTTCGGTGGTTAAGCCACTTAAACTGCCCATACAGGCTTGCATCAAGTATTCGAGCGTCCAACCTACTACTACAGCGTAGTATCCCATGATGAGAAAACCGGCCAAAACGCCACTGTAACCAATCCAATGCCATTTGGTTTTGGGGGCTAATTTCTTAAAGGAGTCGACAGCATTGGCTTGCGAGTGTCTACCCACAATAAATTCGGCAATCACCCCAGGAATACCCAACAAAAGCAATGCCAATACGTACACCAACAAAAAGGCGCCACCACCGTTTTCGCCAACCACATAAGGGAAACGCCATACATTACCCAAGCCAACGGCTGTGCCTACAGTAGCCAACAAGACACCAATTTTTGATGCAAAATTTCCACGGTTTTCTTTTTTCATAATTAGAACGGTCTTTTTTTATAAATTGTTGCAAATATAGGCATTTTTTGCACATTTTCTAACCGAGCAGGCTTTTTTACTGCTTTCATGCAAAATAATTCATCTTTTATACCATAAAATAGGAATAAAATGTATAATTTTGCAAAATTATAGAATATTTATTCATATAATATACATTATGAAGAATAAAACAGAGCGACTACATGCTATAAAAGAATTGATTACGCAACAATCCATTGGTAATCAAGACGAACTCCTTTTATTACTAAAGGAAAAGGGATACCATTTGACACAAGCAACCTTGTCGCGCGACTTAAAACAATTAAAGATAACCAAAATGCCCAACGACATGGGTGAATACAGGTATACCCTGCCTCATTCCATGTATTCGAACAACAAACCCAGCGAAACCAAAATTATTGGTCATAACTCGTTGGAGTTTTCGGGTCAGTTAGCAGTGATAAAAACCCGTTCTGGATACGCCGGAGGCATCGCGGCCGAAATTGACGAACACGCATCGGACGCCATTTTAGGCACTATTGCAGGTGATGATACCATCTTGATTATACCCCGAGAAGGATTTAATCGAGAAGAAATTACCACCATATTATCTACTGTCATTGAAAATTTATAATTTTGCATTCAAAATAAGAGGAGAAATGAAACCAGAGGACGTTAAAATCATTATTGCAGACGAAAGCCACATCAGCTACGTCGATACGATTTTATCTACCATTGAAGCTGCGGCCAAGGTACGTGGCACTGGTATTGCCAAGCGCGACCCTGAATACGTTAAAAAGAAAATACGCGAGGGGAAAGCGGTAATTGCGCTATACGGAGATGAATTTGCTGGATTCAGCTACATAGAAACATGGGGTAACAAAGAGTATGTTACCACATCGGGGTTGATTGTACCCGAAAAATTTAGGGGATTGGGGCTCGCAAGACGCATCAAACACCAAACCTTTAGTTTAGCACGTAAACGTTGGCCAGAAGCGAAGATTTTTAGCTTGACGTCGGGGGCTGCCGTTATGAAACTAAACACGGCATTGGGATATTTACCCGTTACCTTTGCCGATTTAACACATGACGAAGAATTTTGGAAAGGGTGTCAAGGTTGCGTAAACTACGATGTTTTGCAACGTACCGACCGTCGGTACTGCATTTGCACGGGTATGCTTTTTGACCCCAAGCAAAAAATGTGCACCGAGGCTGCCAAACGCGAACTTAGCAGTGACCAACCCAAAGGATTCTTTGCAAAGTTAAAGGACTTATTCTGTTAATTTTTTTCGACGATAAGGGCCCTTCGACTAACTCAGGGACCGTATAACTCAACGCATCAACAAATCAACGATTAATCAAATAAACAATAATATCATGGAAAAGAAAAAAGTAGTAGTGGCATTTAGCGGTGGTTTGGACACTTCGTACACCGTGATGTATTTAGCCAAAGAAAAAGGATACGAAGTTTATGCTGCATGCGCCAACACCGGTGGTTTTAGCGCAGAGCAACTAAAACAAAACGAAGAAAATGCCTATAAATTGGGGGCAAAAGAATACGTTACCTTAGACGTAACCCGCGAGTATTACGACAAGAGCATCCGTTACATGGTATACGGAAACGTTTTGCGCAACAACTGCTACCCTATTTCGGTATCGTCTGAACGTATTTTCCAAGCCATGGCCATTGCACGTTATGCCAACGAAATTGGTGCTTCTGCTATTGCACACGGTTCTACCGGCGCTGGCAACGACCAAATTCGTTTTGATATGACTTTCTTGGTAATGGCTCCTGGGGTAGAAATCATTACCCTTACCCGCGATGGTAACTTGACCCGTCAAGAAGAGGTAGATTACCTTAACAAAAACGGTTATTTTGCCGATTTTACCAAACTAAAATACTCTTACAACGTAGGTTTGTGGGGTACCTCTATTTGGGGTGGCGAAATTTTGGATTCTACCCAAGGTTTACCCGAATGCGCTTATTTGAAACACGCTACCAAAGAAGGTCCTGAATTGCTAAAATTAGGCTTTGAAAAAGGCGAACTTACCTCTGTAAATGGTCAAAAATACGAAGACCCCATCGCAGCTATTCAAGCAGTAGAAGAAATTGGTGCTGCATACGGCATTGGTCGTGACTGCCACGTAGGCGATACCATTATTGGTATTAAAGGCCGTGTAGGCTTTGAAGCTGCTGCTCCTATGTTGATTATTGGTGCACATCGTTTCTTGGAAAAATACACCTTGAGTAAATGGCAACAATACTGGAAAGACCAAGTGGCTAACTGGTACGGTATGTTCTTGCACGAAAGCCAATACCTAGAACCCGTAATGAAAGACATCGAGGCTATGCTAGAAAGCAGCCAACGCAACGTAACTGGCGAAGTTACTTTAGAGCTTCGTCCACTTATGTTCCAAACCATTGGGGTTGACTCGCCCAACGACTTGGTGAAAAATAAATTAGGCGAGTACGGCGAAACTGCCAAAGCATGGTCGTCGGACGATGCAAAAGGCTTTATTAAAGTTTCAGCTACCGCACTAAGAGCGTACTATTTGGCACATCCAGAAGATCGCAAATAAGTTAGGAGTTAGGAGTTAGGAGTTAAAAACGAAAAGATATGATAAAAGTAGGTATTGTGGGAGGTGCTGGTTATACTGCCGGCGAATTGTTGCGCATTTTGCTCAATCACCCCGAAGCAACCATTACATTTGTAAATAGCACTAGTAATGCTGGTAATAAATTGTACGATGTGCACGAAGGATTGTACGGCGAAACCGATATGACCTTCACCGATATGTTGCCTTTGGACGAAATTGATGTATTGTTTATCTGTTCGGGCCACGGCGATAGCAAAAAATTCTTAGAGGCCAACGAGGTGCCCGAAAACGTTAAAATCATTGACCTATCGCAAGATTTTCGCGATGAATCCAATGGTTTTGTATACGGATTGCCCGAGTTGAACAAAGAGCGCATCATGAAAGCCACCAAAATTGCCAACCCCGGTTGTTTTGCTACGGGTATTCAATTGGGATTGCTTCCATTGGCAGCCAATGGTTTGCTAAAAGGCGAAGTACACACCAACGGCATTACCGGATCGACAGGTGCTGGTGTAAAGCCTGGCCCTACCTCGCACTTTAGCTGGCGTAACAACAACATTTCTATTTACAAGGCGTTTAACCACCAACACCTAAAAGAAATCAACCAATCGCTTAAACAATTGCAACCCGATTTTGACCACGCCATCAACTTTATTCCTGTAAGGGGTAACTTTTCGCGCGGTATTTTTGTAAGTAGCTACATTGATTGCGATTTGGAACTAAGCGAATTGCGCAAATTATATGCAGATTACTATCAAGATGCTGCATTTACCTTTATGATTGAATCGAATCCAGACCTAAAACAAGTGGTAAATACCAACAAAGTATTGATTCATTTGGAAAAATACGGCAACAAATTGTTGATTTTATCGGTTATTGACAACTTGCTTAAAGGTGCATCGGGCCAAGCTGTTCAAAACATGAACTTAATTTTTGGTTTGCCCGAAACCATGGGTCTACAACTAAAAAGTAGCGCATTCTAATGCCTACATCACCATTTATTTAAGAAAAAGATATGAACCTATTTGATGTCTATCCACTTTTCCCCATTGAGATTGTACAAGGAAAAGGTTGCAACGTTTACGATAAAGAAGGAAACGAGTACCTAGATTTATACGGTGGTCACGCCGTTATTTCGGTAGGACATGCTCATCCAACCTATGTAAAAGCCATTTCGGAACAAGTAGCTAAATTGGGATTTTACTCCAATTCGGTTATCAACTCGTTGCAACAACAATTGGCAGAAAAATTAGGGAAAATAAGCGGTTACGAAAATTATTCACTATTTTTGGTCAATTCGGGTGCAGAGGCCAACGAAAATGCCCTAAAACTAGCTTCGTTCCACAACGGAAAGAACAGGGTTTTATCGTTCAAACAATCGTTCCATGGACGTACATCGGCAGCTGTTAAAGTAACCGATATTCCTAAATACGTAGCGCCCGTTAACGATGGGTTGGATGTTACTTTTGTAGCCCTTAACGATATTGAGGCAGTACGTCGCGAATTGCAAACAGGTACCTATTCGTCGGTTATTATTGAGGGCATACAAGGTATTGGTGGTATTCAAGTACCTCAAACCGAATTTATGCAACAATTGCGCGAAATTTGTACCGAAACCCAGACGGTTTTGATTTTGGACGAAATCCAATCGGGTTACGGTCGTAGCGGTAAATTCTTTGCACACCAATATTACGGTATTCAACCCGATATTATTACGGTTGCCAAAGGCATTTGCAATGGTTTCCCTATGTCGGGCATGCTAATTAGCCCTATGTTTACACCCGTATACGGTCAGCTAGGAACTACCTTTGGTGGCAATCACCTAGGTTGTGCGGCTGCTATCGCGGTATTGGACATCATGGAAGAAGAAAAATTGGTGGACAACGCTGCCAAAGTAGGTGCTTTCTTGCTAGAAGAATTGAAAAAAATAGACGGCATCAAAGAAATTAGAGGCAATGGTTTGATGATTGGCATGGAATTTGAACAACCCATTAAAGAAATCAGAACCAAATTGTTGTTTGAACAAAAGGTATTTACTGGGGTTGCAGGCACACATACCATTCGTTTGTTGCCTCCTTTGTGCTTGAGCATGGAACAAGCTGCCGACTTTATTGAACGACTTAAAAAATGCATTTAATACCATAAAAAGATGAAAACAATAGCCATCATTGGAGCAGGTAATATGGGTGGTGCTATTGCACGTGGTTTAACCCAAAGCAATTGCATTCAACAAATTACCGTTAGCGATATCAACCAAGATACCCTTAACGGGCTATCTAGTTACAACGCTGCCATTAAAACCGTTACCAACAATGCAGAAGCGGTTAAAGGAGCAGACATTGTTATATTGGCCGTAAAACCATGGTTGGTAAAAGACATTGTAGACGGCATCAAAGACAGCATGGATTACAGCAAACAAATGCTTATTTCAATTGCTGCAGGTGTGTCGCTAGACGACTTGTGCGCTTTATTGAGCAAGGACGGACAGTTGCCTACCTTGTTTAGATTGATTCCCAATACGGCTATTGATGTATTGCAAAGCGTAAATACCATTGCCGCTCATAGCAATGCAACCGATGAGGACAAAGCCTTGGTTTGCGACATCTTTAACGGCATGGGTAAAACCTTTTTGGTTCCTGAAAATCAGCTGAACGCCTTGATGTCACTATCGAGCTGCGGCATTGCCTACGCCTTTAGATACATAAGAGCAGCCGTTGAAGGCGGTGTTGAAATGGGTATTTATCCTAAAGTAGCACAAGAAGTAGTACTGCAAACCTTGCGTGGTGCAGTTGAATTACTAGAAGCCAATGCTTCGCACCCAGAAGTTGAGATTGACAAGGTAACTACCCCTGGTGGCATTACCATTAAAGGTTTGAACGAAATGGAAGCCAACGGCTTTAGCAATGCTGTGATTAAAGGATTAAAGGCGAGCCTAATAAAATAGTTAGGAGTGAGGAGTGAGGAGTTAGGAGTGAGGAGTTAATAAATTAATAAAATATACTGTTAGCATTATGATGAAAGAAATTGCAGAACGCCTACGGGGCCTTCGTGATTCGATTGATTTGAGCACAGCAGAAATGGCCGAAAAAACAGGCATTGAAGTTGGAACATACGAGAGCTACGAAACAGGCGAGGTGGACATTCCAATGAACTATATCTGCCAAGTATCTCAACTATTCAAAGTAGATACTTCTGTATTGATTTCGGGCAACGAAGCGCATGCACAAAGCTACTTTGTTACGCGTAAAGGAAGAGGCATTTCTGTTGAACGTAGCAAAGCATACAAATACCGCGACCTAGCAGGTGGGTTTAAAAATGCCAAGGCTACCCCATTTTTGGTAACCGTAGAGCCCAATGATAAACCCATTCACCTCAACTCGCACCCAGGACAAGAATTTAACCTCATTGAAAAGGGAACGCTGTTGCTAGAAATTGACGGGAAAGAAGTTGTATTAGAAGAAGGAGATAGCATCTACTTTGATGCTACCAAACCTCATGGAATGAAAGCATTAAATAACGAAAAGGCCCGTTTCTTGGCCATTATCCTATAAAAATATGTTAGAACGTTTTGTAGAGAAAACCAGTTTTACTTCGCAAGAAGATTTTGTTAAGAACCTAAAGATAAAAGCTCCCGAAAATTTTAATTTTGGGTACGATGTAGTAGACGCATGGGCTGCAGAAGCACCTAACAAACGTGCTATTTGTTGGACCAACGACAAAGGTGAGCACATTGATTTTACCTACGCTGACCTAAAGCGTGAGACCGACAAAACCGCTGCTTACTTTAAACAACTAGGCATTGGTAAAGGCGATATGGTGATGCTTATTTTAAAGCGTCGCTTTGAATTCTGGTATTCGATTATTGCTCTGCACAAATTGGGTGCGGTAGTTATTCCTGCTACCCACTTATTGACCGAGAAAGACATTATTTATCGTTGCGAGGCTGCTGACATCAAAGCCATCGTTGCTGTAGGTGAAACCGTGGTACTAGACCACATTAAAAACGCACTGCCCAAATGTCCTAGCATAAAACACGTTATTTCGGTAGGTCCCGAAGTATACGAAGGATTTGAAGATTTTACCAAAGGAATTGAAAATGCTCCTGCATACGTACGCGACGAGCACATCAATACCAACAACGACATCTCAATTATTTACTTTACATCGGGTACATCGGGCAACCCCAAAATGGTAGCACACGATTTTACCTATCCACTAGGACACATAGTAACCGGTAGCTACTGGCACAACCTACACGAAGAAAGCTTGCACCTTACCGTTGCAGATACCGGTTGGGGTAAAGCTGTATGGGGAAAATTGTATGGCCAAATGATTGCAGGTGCTTCTATCTTTGTATACGATCACGAAAAATTTACGCCTGCCGATATGCTAAAAATGATAGAAACGTACAAAATCACTTCGTTCTGTGCGCCTCCTACCATTTTCCGCTTTATGATTCGTGAGGACTTGACCAAATACAATCTTTCTTCGCTAAAGTGGGCTACCATTGCAGGCGAAGCGCTTAACCCTAGCGTTTACCAAGAGTTTTACGAACTAACAGGCATTAAATTACGCGAAGGTTTTGGACAAACCGAAACCACCTGTACCGTACTTACCACCCCATGGATGGAGCCAAAACCCGGTTCGATGGGCAAACCTAACCCTGCTTACGATGTGGATATTGTTATGGGCGACGGACGCAGCGCCGAAGTAGGTGAACAAGGCGAAATTATTATCCGCATTAAAGAAGATAACAAGCCATACGGTCTGTTCTTAGGCTACTACCGCGACGAAGCACGCACCAAAGAAGCTTACAACAACGGCATCTACCATACGGGCGACGTAGCGTGGAGAGACGAAGATGGTTACTTCTGGTTTGTGGGCAGAAATGACGACGTTATTAAATCGTCGGGTTACCGCATTGGACCTTTTGAGGTAGAAAGCGCCCTTATGTCGCACGATGCCGTAGTAGAATGTGCTATTACCGCCGTTCCCGACCCTATTCGTGGACAGGTAGTAAAAGCTACCATCGTTTTGGCTGCATCGTACAAAGAGAAAGCCGGCGACGAATTGATTAAAGAGCTGCAAGATTACGTAAAACGTGTTACAGCTCCTTACAAATACCCCCGTATTATTGAATTTGTAGACGAACTACCCAAAACCATTAGTGGAAAAATTCGTCGTGTTGAAATTAGACAAAAAGACAACCAATAATAGCCACTTGTATGAATGCTCGATACAAACGCGTAGTGATTAAAATAGGCAGCAATGTACTGACCCAAGCGGACGGCACATTGGATTTGTCGCGCATTGAATCGCTGGTAGACCAAGTTGCCCAACTGCACAAGGCAGGCGTAGAAGTCATTTTGGTTTCGTCGGGTGCTGTAGCTTCGGGCAGAAGCGAAATGAAATTGCAAAAAAAACTAGATCCAGTTGCAGCACGCCAACTCTTTTCGGCAGTAGGTCAGGCAAAACTCATCAACTATTATTACGACCTATTTGCCAAACACGGCATGATATGCGGCCAAGTATTAACTACCAAAGAAAGCTTTGGTACCCGCATCCACTACCTCACCCAAAAAGATTGTATATCGGTGATGCTCGACAATAAGGTAGTGCCCATTGTAAACGAAAACGACACCATATCGGTTACCGAGTTAATGTTTACCGACAACGACGAACTTTCGGGCCTATTGGCTACCATGATGCAAGCAGAAGCGCTAATTATTTTAAGCAACATTGATGGTATTTACGACGGTGACCCTAAAAATCCCGAATCGAAAGTCATTACCGAGATAGAACCCAAACGCAACCTATCTAAATACATTCAAACGGGCAAATCGTCGTTTGGCAGAGGGGGTATGCTAACCAAATGCAACATTGCCAGAAAAGTAGCCGAAGAAGGCATTACGGTGATGATTGGCAATGGCAAACGAGATGGCATTTTGCTCGATTTGATCGATAAAAACAGCCAAATTACCCACACTACTTTTGTGGCCAACGAAAACGTGGCATCGGGCGTAAAAAAATGGATTGCCCACAGCGAAAGTTTTGCCAAAGGTCAAGTGGTAGTAAACAAAGGTGCTGCCGAGGCACTTTGCAGCGACAAAGCACACTCACTACTTTTTATAGGTATTGTTGCCATAGAAGGAAGCTTTGAGAAAGGCGATATTGTAAAAATTATAACCGAAGATGGCACAGAACTAGGTGTTGGCAAAGCCCAAATGGACAGCGAAAAAGCAACTGCTAACATCGGCAAAAAAGGCCTGCGTCCGTTTATTCATTACGACTATTTGTTTATCAACTAACCAGCAACACCTTACCATGAGTTTTATTTCCAATATACAAGAATTATCGAACATAAAAAAATCATTATACAAGGGAGAGGAGTATTTTACGAGCGGAATTACCACAAAAATAGTAACGTATTTTATATACATCGTACTATGTGGAATAATAATATGCTCTATATTAAGCAAAAACAATTGGGCAATACCCACCTCAACGATACATCTTGTACTTATTTGCGTAGTTCCAATTATTTTTCTGATTCCGATTCTATTTTTTCTTTACGGAGATTGTATTGCTTTTGAAAACAAAAAGATTAAAAAATGGACATCGTTTTACAGTTACCAAGAATATGACATAAAGAGTCTAAAAAGTGTTGTCTATACAACTGAAGGTGATAACACCGGAATCTTCTTGATTGAGCACGATAATAGCGTGCAAAAAATCGACATCCAAGCATATGACAAAAAACAAGTTGAAAAAATTGTTAGCATCATAAAACTACAAATTAAACAAGTAGCCACTCAAAAGGTTGCGGAC
>JAZRBL010000153.1:0-2791 GCA_045635045.1 Candidatus Enterocola sp.
TAAAAACATGCCTAAATTTAACTCGATTTCTATTTCGGGTTACCACATGCAAGAAGCAGGTGCTACTGCCGACATCGAGTTGGCTTACACCTTGGCTGACGGTTTGGAATACTTGCGTGCTGGTGTAAACGCAGGCATGGACATCGATGCATTTGCTCCTCGTTTGTCGTTCTTCTGGGCTATCGGTACCAACCACTTTATGGAAATTGCCAAAATGCGTGCTGCTCGTATGCTTTGGGCTCGCATTGTAAAACAATTCAATCCTAAAAACCCCAAATCGTTGGCATTGCGTACACACTGCCAAACTTCGGGTTGGTCGCTAACCGAGCAAGATCCATTTAACAACGTAGGCCGTACTTGTATCGAAGCTATGGGTGCTGCTTTGGGTCACACTCAATCGTTGCACACCAACGCATTGGACGAAGCCATTGCGCTTCCAACCGACTTCTCGGCTCGTATTGCTCGTAATACCCAAATTTACATCCAAGAAGAAACCAAGATCTGTAAAGAAATCGACCCATGGGCAGGTTCTTACTATATTGAATCGTTGACCAACGAATTGGCAGAAAAAGCTTGGGCTCACATCGAAGAAATTGAAAAATTGGGTGGTATGGCTGCAGCTATCGAAACCGGTATTCCAAAAATGCGTATCGAAGAAGCGGCTGCTCGTACACAATCGCGCATTGACTCGGGTGCACAAACCATTGTAGGTGTAAACAAATACCGTTTGGATCACGAAGACCCAATCGATATCCTAGAAGTAGACAATACTGCCGTACGTAAACAACAAATTGAACGTTTGCAAGCTTTGCGTGCTAATCGTAATGAGGCCGATGTTAAAAAAGCATTGGATGCTATTACCGAATGTGTTAAAACAGGCGAAGGCAACTTGTTAGAATTGGCAGTTGAAGCTGCACGTGTACGTGCTTCGTTGGGCGAAATTTCTGACGCTTGCGAAGTTGTAGTAGGACGTTATAAAGCAACCATTAGAACCATTTCAGGCGTGTACAGTTCAGAAACTAAAAACAACGACGAGTTCAAAAAAGCCCTTGAACTTACTGGCGAATTCGCTAAAAAAGAAGGTCGTCAACCTCGTATCATGATTGCAAAAATGGGTCAAGACGGTCACGACCGTGGCGCTAAAGTAGTAGCAACTGGTTTTGCCGACTGTGGCTTTGACGTAGACATGGGTCCTTTGTTCCAAACTCCTGCCGAAGCTGCTAAACAAGCCGTAGAAAATGACGTTCACGTTCTTGGTGTTTCGTCGTTGGCTGCAGGTCACAAAACATTGGTGCCTCAAGTAATGGAAGAATTGAAGAAATTGGGTCGCGAAGACATCATCGTTATTGCTGGTGGTGTTATTCCTGCACAAGACTATGAGTACTTGTACAACGCAGGTGTAGCCGCTATCTTCGGTCCTGGTACTTCTGTTATGAAATCGGCCATCGAAATCATGAACATCCTATTGGAAGACTAAGACTATGGTCTAAAGTCGAAGGTCTAAAGTCTTTAGTTACTCTTCGAAAATCTTTAAAGGCGGTCTCTTTTGGGGCCGCTTTTTTTATGTCTAACCGCATCACCGAATAAAGTCAAAAGTCGCAAGTCAAAGGTCGAAAGTTGCGATTCACCATTCGCGCAGCGATTTTATTACATCAACGTTACAAAACGACTACGTGGAAACTTTTTGCGTAAAATAGTTTCTTTGGAAAGTGCTGATAATCAGTATAATACTGTAAATAAATATTTTTTAAAAAATTTTTTAACACTTAGTTAAGTACTACAAAAACGCATTTGTTATATATTTGCGCTCGTTATAGTGCAGAAAATGGACTCTTTGGTACGTTCAAATATTATAAAGGTAGCTGAATCGCTTTTTGTTAAGTATGGCATAAAGTCGATTAAGGTAGATGATATATGCAACGAATTGCATATGTCTAAAAAAACCTTTTATACCGAATTTGAAAACAAAGAGGCGCTAATAGAAATTGTTTGGGATAACATTTGTAAAAAAGGTCCAGAACGCTTTCATAATATCAGCGAGATTGACACGTGCGATAATATCATCGACTTGTGGATGCAAGGCCCCTCGCTTGCAGCACGCGAACACAATAAAAAGTACGAAATCTTTGTGTACGATTTGCTTAAATATTACCCCGAGATTCATCGTAAGCAAGTTGCACTAAGAGAAAAACATATTGGCGATACACTTCGTAGAGTGCTTACTAGAGGTATAGAACAAGGTCTGTTTCGTTCCGATTTAAATATTGACTATTTAATTCCACTTTGTAATGGTTGGAACGATATGGCTATTGAGGCTTTTTTAAAAATGCCAAAAGGCGAACATAAAACCTATTTACGCTTTTTATTGGACGCGTTTATGCATTTGGTATGTAGCGAAGAAGGCTTAGCCTACTACCTAAATAATCACTATCAACTAGAAAAATAATTAGTATTATATAATAAGGTATGAAAAGAAGATTGATTGTATGTTTGATGACGATAGTACCCTTTATGGGTATGATGGCGCAGCAAGAAGCTACCGAAGCTGCTGCTACCGAATCGTTGGTGTTGAGTTTGGAAGAAGCAAAGCAATATGCAGTAGAGCACAATAGAACGGTGCAAAATGCAGGCTTGAGCATTAAACAAGCCGAGGCTGCTCGTTGGCAAACCATTGCTTCTATGCTACCACAAGTGTCGGGTTCGTTAGATTACACCAATATGTGTGGATACGAAATGCATTTAATGGGTGCCTCTGTTCCCATGAACCCAACGGGTAGTTTGTCTGTACAAG
>JAZRBL010000154.1:0-3303 GCA_045635045.1 Candidatus Enterocola sp.
AAGCGGATATCCACTTCTTCTTTTTCTGCCAAACGACGCGCATCAACCGAAGGACGAACTTGGAAACCTACAATGATGGCATCAGAAGCCGCTGCTAACAACACATCCGACTCTGAAATAGCACCCACCGCTTTGTGGATAACATTGACTTGAATTTCTGGCGTTGAAAGTTTAATCAAAGAATCGGACAATGCTTCGATAGAGCCGTCCACGTCACCTTTTACAATAACGTTCAATTCTTGGAAGTTACCCAAAGCTTTACGACGACCCAACTCTTCCAAAGTAAGGTGTTTCTTGGTACGAATGCTCTTTTCGCGTTCTAGTTGTTCGCGTTTATTGGCAATTTCGCGGGCTTCTTGTTCGGTGTTCATTACGTTGAATTTTTCGCCTGCTTGAGGAGCACCGTTCAAACCAAGTAGCAATACGGGTTCGCCGGGTTTTACTTCTTGTACGCGTTGATTACGTTCGTTGAACATCGCTTTAACACGTCCAAAATGGGTTCCAGATACCAACACATCGCCTTGACGCAAGGTACCACCTTCTACCAATACGGTAGCCAAGTAGCCACGACCTTTGTCTAACGACGATTCGATGATAGAACCTACTGCATTTTTATTGGGATTGGCTTTTAAGTCGAGCATTTCGGCCTCTAGCAATACCTTTTCTAGCAATTCATTGATACCGATGCCTTTTTTAGCAGAGATATCTTGCGATTGGTATTTACCACCCCACTCTTCTACCAAGTAATTCATACCAGCCAATGCCTCTTTAATTTTATCGGGATTAGCGGTAGGTTTATCAATTTTATTAATAGCAAATACAATGGGTACGTTAGCGGCAGCTGCGTGGTGAATAGCTTCTACGGTTTGAGGCATGATGCTATCGTCGGCTGCAACAATAATAATGGCAACGTCGGTAATTTGAGCACCACGAGCACGCATAGCGGTAAACGCTTCGTGACCAGGAGTATCCAAGAAAGTAATGTGTTGACCATTTTCTAGGGTAACGTTGTAAGCACCAATGTGTTGGGTAATACCACCCGCCTCACCAGCAATTACGTTGGCTTTACGAATGTAGTCCAAAAGCGAGGTTTTACCGTGGTCTACGTGACCCATCACGGTTACAATAGGAGCACGTGGCAACAAATCTTCTTCTTTATCTTCCTCTTCTTGCAAGTTTTCCGATACATCGGCACTTACGTATTCGGTTTTAAAGCCAAATTCGTCGGCAACAATGTTAATGGTTTCGGCATCCAAACGTTGGTTAATCGACACCATCAAACCTAAACTCATGCAAGTTCCAATTACCTTGGTTACTGGCACATCCATCATAATGGCCAACTCGTTTACGGTAACAAACTCGGTAATTTTAATGGTTTGATTATCAAGACGTTCTTGCTCTGCCACCTCTTGCATACGTAGCGAAGCTGCTTCACGTTTATCTTTACGATACTTAGCACCTTTAGATTTTTGCTTGTTGGTAAGCATGGCCAACGTTTCGCGCACTTGACGTTGTACGGCTTCTTCGTCGGGTTGAGTATGTTCTACTGTACGACGGTTGCGGTCGTTTTTGCCAGGTTTACCGCCTTTTTTAGGATCAAAAGGTTTGTTGATATCAACACGTTCGCGTTGAATTTTGTTGCGTTTTTTCTTATCGTCCGACGCAGTAGCTGCACCATTGTTATTGGTAGAAGCAGCGTTATTATTTTTAGGCGCGTATTTTTCTTCGCGCTCTTTGCGTTTTTCTTCTTTCGATTTTTTCTTTGGACGCGTTTGTTGATTCAATGTAGCAAGGTCTATTTTACCTACTACATTGATGGTAGATTGTATATTTTTATTGCCGTAAGTAAAGACTTCGTCCGAAGAAGTTTGAGTGGTCGATTCTTCGGAGGTTTCAAGAGGTTTATCTTCTACTACCACGGGTTGCTCTTGTTCAACTTGTGGTACAACAATTTCTTCTGCTTCTTGTGGAGCAGGAACGGGTTCGGGCTCTACTTGAGGCTCTGCAGGTGCTTTCTTTTTAGCAGAAAAAGAATCTAGGTCGATTTTTCCTACTGTTTTAAATTTAATAGGCGATTCTTTGGGAGTTACAGGAGCTTCGGCCGCTGCTACTTTTTGCGCATAGCTATCCAACACAACCGACTCATTTTTAGGTCTTTCTTTGTGTTTTTGAGCTACGATTTCAGACTCTTTCTTTACGTTTTTATCTTTCGAGAAAGCGCCTAAAAGCATTTCGTATTGCTCATCAGAAATACGCGCATTGGGGTTATTCTCAGCGACCTCTGAGAATCCTTGTTTGTGTAGGTACTCGACTACCGTCGCCAAACCTACGTTTAAATCTTTGGTTACTTTACTTAATTTTACGGACATATTGCAATGGGATCTTATTTTTTAAATTCTGCGCTCAAAATTTCGATGATTTCATCGATGGTTTCTTTTTCCAAGTCGGTAGCTCTTACCAACTCATCAACTGGAGCATCTAATACACTCTTAGCGGTATCGTAGCCTAAGCCTTTGAAAATGTCAATGATCCATTGTTCAATTTCATCGTTAAAGGCATCCAAATAGAAGTCGTCTTCGTCAATATCGCGGAATACATCAATTTGGTAATCGGTTAATTTCATCGCCAAACGGATGTTGTGACCATTTTTACCAATGGCCAACGATACTTCTTCTGGTTTTAAGCTAACTTCGGCACGACGGTTTTCTTCGTCTACTTTGATGGATACGTATTTTGCAGGGCTGATAGCACGAGCAATCAACAACGAGATGTTAGAGGTGTAGTTGATAACGTCAATGTTTTCGTTACGAAGTTCGCGTACAATGCTGTGAATACGAGAACCTTTCACACCCACGCACGAACCTACTGGGTCAATACGGTCGTCGAACGATTCTACCGCTACTTTAGCACGTTGGCCAGGGATACGTGCAATTTTTTTGATGGTAATCAAACCTTCTTGAATTTCGGGCACTTCTAGTTCGAACAAACGTTGCAAGAACATAGGAGAGGTACGCGAAACAATAATTTTTAGGTTGTTATTTTTGTTATCTACTTTTACAACCACAGCCTTAACGGTATCGCCTTTGCGATAGAAATCAGAAGGGATTTGTTCGGTTTTTGGCAATAAAAGTTCGTTGCCGTTAGCATCAATAAGCAACATTTCTTTTTTCCAGATTTGATAAACCTCGCCGTAAACCACTTGGCCAATCATATCTTTGTATTTTTCATAAACACTTTCTTTGTGCAATTCTAAGATTTTAGAAGAAAGTGTTTGACGCAAATTCAACACAGCACGACGACCAA
>JAZRBL010000155.1:0-2130 GCA_045635045.1 Candidatus Enterocola sp.
TGTGCTGGGTGCATAGCCACAAGATTGGGTAGAGGCAGGCGTTGGTATGTTAAACGAATACCTTGCCAGTGTTATGCCACAGGGGCCACTAACCGATTTGCTACTGGATGGCATTATTAGCGGCATAGGCGGTGTATTGGTATTCTTGCCCAACATCCTTATTTTGTATTTCTTTATCTCGCTAATGGAAGACTCGGGCTACTTGGCCAGGGCGGCTTTTATCATGGATAAAATTATGCACCGCATGGGATTGCACGGCAAATCGTTTGTACCCATGCTAATGGGTTTTGGTTGCAACGTACCCGCCATTATGGCTACTCGTACCCTAGAAAGCAAGCACAGCCGTCTTATTACCATGCTGGTTATACCGTTTATGTCGTGTACCGCCCGCATTCCGGTTTACATCATTTTTGCCAAAATATTCTTTCCTAATCACGCATCGTGGGTAATGCTTGGCTTGTATGTCTTGGGTATTTTAGTGGCGGTTGCATCGGCCAGAATTTTCAAGAAATTTTTAATAAAAGGCGACGAAACTCCTTTTGTTATGGAGCTACCTCCTTACCGTGTACCTACCCTTAAATCGGCCATCCACCACATGTGGGAAAAATCGGTTCAATACCTTAAAAAAATGGGTACGCTTATTTTGTTTGCTTCTATCATTGTGTGGGCTTTGGGTTATTTCCCTATGGCCAAAGACGAGAATACCACAGCCTCGCAGCAACTAGAGCAAAGCTACATTGGCCGCATAGGTAAATTCATCGAGCCTGTTATTGAGCCACTAGGTTACAACTGGAAAATGGGCGTGGGAATTGTAGCAGGATTACCAGCCAAAGAATTGGTGGTAAGTACTTTAAGCGTACTATACACCAACTCCGAAGACGAAGCTACCGAAGAAAGCAACGCGTTAACTACTGCCCTAAAACACGAAGTAAAAGCAAATGGCGAGCCTTTATATACCCCAGCCACCGTGCTATCGTACCTAGTATTTATCTTGCTTTGTTTTCCTTGCATTGCCACCATCATGGCCATTAAATCGGAATCGGGCAGCTGGCGTTGGGCACTGTTCTCTGCGGTATACACCACAGGCGTGGCATGGATTATTGCCTTTGCTGTATATAAAATAGGGGGACTATTCTTATGATTTTTCAGTGGATAGTAGTTGCTGTACTTATACTTTTCGCCCTTATTTTTATAGGGCGAAAGGTTTACTGCACCATTAAAGGCCGCAACAAATGCGCCTGCTGCAACAAAGATTGCCCGTTAAAACAATCAAAGGTCAAAAGTCAAAAGTCAAAGGTCTAAACGCCTAAACGACTCACCGCATCACCACATCACCGAATCACCGCATCACCAACTTTTATAGCAGAAAAAAATAGGCGCACTATTTTTTTTCTGCTATAAAAGTATTATCTTTGCACCCGATTTTTTATACATAAAGTCTAACAACTAATTATTTAACAAACAAAACATTATGGCAGATTTGAAAAAACAAACAATGCCCCTAGACAATTTTGACTGGGACGCATTCGAAAACGGCGTTGTAAACGCTGAGGTCAGCAAAGAAGACCAAGAAAAAGCCTACAACCAAACTTTAAACCAAGTTAGCTCTAACGAAGTGGTTGAAGGTACTGTAATCGCAATGAACAAACGCGAAGTAGTTGTAAACATCGGTTACAAATCGGACGGTATCGTATCGATGAACGAATTCCGCTACAATCCTGAATTGCAAGTAGGTGACAAAGTAGAAGTTTACATCGAATCGCAAGAAGATAAAAAAGGTCAATTGGTACTTTCTCACAAAAAAGCTCGCAGCGCTCAATCTTGGGAACGCGTTAACGAAGCTCTTAACAACGACGAAATTATCAAAGGCTTTATCAAATGCCGTACTAAAGGCGGTATGATTGTTGACGTATTTGGTATCGAAGCATTCTTGCCAGGTTCTCAAATCGACGTTAAACCTATCCGCGATTACGACGTATTTGTTAACAAAACCATGGAATTCAAAGTGGTTAAAATCAACCAAGAATTCAAAAACGTGGTGGTTTCTCACAAAGCTCTTATCGAAGCTGAGTTGGAACAACAAAAGAAAGAAATCATTGGCAAATTGGAAAAAGGCCAAATCTTGGAAGG
>JAZRBL010000156.1:0-3800 GCA_045635045.1 Candidatus Enterocola sp.
CCCTGAGCCGGTCCCTGAGCTTGTCGAAGGGTATTACTCAAAATTAAAGGTAATAGAAAGCACGCGCGAGGTAAGTTTTTCTACCGCTCGGGTGTAAGGTTCGTAGGCCGTACCCTCTATTTCGGGGTGTGTCTGATTCAACTGATCCAACAAGCCAAATCCAAATTTAATTTCGGGACACAACTTAAAGTATTCGGTATAGATATTCATGCCTATACCAAAGGCTATTTGTACGTCTACAGGATTGAGCAAAATAGGATCTTCGGGGTTCAAATATACGTTAAACTGTGGGCCACCCCCTACAATAATGTATGGACGCACATTTCCGTACCTTTTAGCACTGTACTTTAAGTAGATGGGCACATCAATGGTAGTGGTTTGAATGGGAATGGTAGTGGTTTTTTCTGGAATCAACGTACCTTTTGCATCGTAACAAGTATAGCTAACATTGCGTTGTCCTAAACCCAACTGTGGGGTAAAACGCAAATTTAGGTACTCTACCAAACGCAAATCTACTATCATACCTACAGCAAAAGCAGGACCCAAGCCCGCAGAGGCAGAATACCATTTATTACCGTCTTGATCTACCCAATTGGTATTAGGCGCGGTGGTAAAATCGGCTAGGTTCATGCCCAATATAAAGCCAAAATGCCAACGTTTATTATCTACCTGCGGCAAACGTTGAATAATATTTTGCTCGTACTGAGCCATGGTAGGCAATACACTTGCCACCACCAAGGTAAGTATGATAAAAAGTTTTTTCAAAGGAATTAATGCGCTTTTGTATAGATAGAACGAAAAAAACGCTCAATTATTTTGCTTTTAATTTAATTTAGCAATTAAATCGGCAAGCGAGCATTTTTCTTGCGTTCCTTCTTTCATGTTTTTAAGCGTAACAACGTTTTCTTGCATTTCGCTCTCGCCAACAATGGCTACATAGGCAAATCCACGGTCGTTGGCGTATTGCATTTGCTTTTTAAATTTGGCATTGTCAGGATAAATTTCGCTGGCAATACCTGCTTTACGCAAGGCATTTACCCAAGGAAGTGCAAACATTTTTTCGTTTTCGCCAAAGTGCAAGAACATAATTTTGCTGCCTTGTGTGCTATCGGCAGGATACAAGTTCAATTGGTTAAGCACATCGTAAATACGGTCGGCACCAAAAGAGATACCTACGCCCGACACACCATCCATACCAAATACGCCCGTTAAGTTATCGTAGCGGCCGCCCCCTGTAATGCTACCAATTACTACATCCAAAGCTTTTACCTCAATAATGGTACCGGTATAGTAGTTCAAGCCACGTGCCAAGGTCAAATCCAATTCCAATTGTGCACGCAAGGCATCGTTCTTTAACAAGCCAAACAAGGTTTCCACCTCTTCTACCGCTTTCATACCCACTTCAGAGGCAGCTAGAATGGTTTTCAACGAAGCCAATTTTTCTTCGTTGTTGCCCGATAAAGCCAAAATAGGTTGCAATTTTTCAATGGCATCGGCCGACAAACCTTTATCTGCCAATTCGGCATTTACTTTTTCCAAACCAATTTTATCCAGCTTGTCGATGGCAACGGTAATGTCTACCATTCTTTCGGGTTCGCCTACCACTTCGGCCATACCCGCCAAAATTTTGCGGTTGTTGATTTTAATGCAAACCCTAATGCCAAAGCGAGCAAACACCTCGTCAATAATTTGCACCAACTCCATCTCGTTGATAAGCGAATCGCTGCCTACAATATCGGCATCGCATTGATAAAATTCACGATAACGGCCTTTTTGAGGACGGTCGGCACGCCATACAGGCTGAATTTGGAAACGTTTAAAGGGGAATTTAATTTGATCGCGGTATTGTACCACAAAACGAGCAAAAGGTACCGTTAAGTCGTAGCGCAAGCCTTTTTCAGATAGGTGCGATACGGCTTTGTTGCTGTTTCGGTTGGTCCAATCTTCGTCGGTCATACCGCTCAAAAAATCGCCAGAATTCAATATTTTAAACAATAATTTATCGCCTTCGTCGCCGTATTTGCCCATTAAAGTAGACAAATTTTCCATAGCTGGGGTTTCTATTTGTCTAAAACCGTACAAGGCATACACGTCTTTAATGGTATTAAAGATGTAGTTGCGTTTAGCCATTTCTTCGGGCGAAAAGTCGCGCGTTCCTTTAGGAATAGAAGGTTTTGTTGCCATAAATAGAGAATTCGTTTATTAAGAGCGCAAAATTATAAAATTATCGGTACATTTGCAAAAGTTATTATTAATTGACTAAAGTTTAGGCGTTTAGGCGATTCAACGATTTAACAACAAGCAACAATATATGAACTTACGCGAATTAAATTACAGCCGATATTTTTTGGTAGTGTCTGATGGAGAGCATTTTCCACAGCAAGCCCTAAATGCAGCGGCACAATTTGCTCAGGGATTTGAAAAAGGGCTTTGTTTATTGGTCTGGAACGATAAGCAAACCGATGATTTTGCCGCTCAATGGGAGCAATTTTCATTGGCACTTTCCTGCCCTGTTTTATCGGGTTGCTATACCGGCACCTACGACGATTTAGTAGCCGCTACCGAACGTACCGAAACCCCCATGGTGTTTTTTGAAGTAGCTAAGAAAAGCCGTATTAATAAGGTAATGCCTATTTTTAAAGGATTACGCGGTTTGCGCATTCCTTTTATCTTGCTAAAAGATACCATGCATGTAGAAACCTTTAACAATGTGGCTGTACCCGTTACCTTTTTGCCCGAAGAAAAAGAAAAAGCGCCCTATTCTTCTAATATGGGACGTTTTTTGCAAGCTAATTTACACGTTGTAGTGGCCAAAGATTATGGCACCAAAGCACAAAAAAATGCCAATGCCATTACCGGACTGTACGATAAGTTCCAACTAACCTATCAAACCGAAATAGGCAGTAAAGATAGCTTTAAGGTAGAAAAAGAAGTAACCTTATTGGCTCCTAAAAAAGGATACGATATGGTGATTATTTCCACTTCGCGCGATTATGGTTTGGACGATATTATTTTAGGTCCTAAAGAACAGCACATCTTTCATGCTACACAAGTACCTTTGATGTGTATCAATCCCCGAGGCGATTTGTACGTGCTGTGTTGGTAAATTAGCAGGGGTATTAAATAGCAAAAAGGAGAAAGCGTTGGGCTTTCTCCTTTTTTTATGTTATGGAAACAAATCGGTTCGCCGATTAGTCGATTAACCGATTTGTCAACTACTATTATTTTACCATCACTTTCAAGGTAGTTGCTTCTACCGATACCAAGTAGATACCAGCATTGTCAACAGGAATAATGGTTTCAGTACCGCTAGCAACGGTTTTGCCGTCCAAACTACGAACAATAATTTGTTTGCCGTTGGTATTGTTTACAAAGATAACGCGATCATTAGTATAAACTTCTATGTTATCAGTATCTTCTACATCTTCTACCGAAACGGTGCCAGAATCGTCGTTATCATCTTCTACATCAGCTTCGCCTTTAACGCCGCTCATGTTGTAGATTTTTCTGTTTTCTGCAACAAAGTCGTCTGTTTGCAAACTACCATAGTTAAAGATGATACCCCATTCGCTAGGTTGACCAATGGTGGTATCGAAGGTGAATTTGCACAAACCATTGCCTATATCGGTACATGCTTTACCTGGCCAAGCACCGTTAGGTTCGCCAGCACCATCGTTGTACCATACATAGCAATAAGTGGTGCCCCAACCATCTGGTTTTTCAAAGAATACAGTTTGTTCTTCTGGGGTTACACTAGGTTGTTCAGGTTCTACAGAACCACCAGTATTGCCACCTTCATT
>JAZRBL010000157.1:0-15088 GCA_045635045.1 Candidatus Enterocola sp.
CCTAAGGCCGCTTGGCCTCCGACTTCGAATCGATCGGCTGGTAATAAAACATCTGCCAAGCAATGGGAAAAAATAGAGAGGCAATTAGCTGGTGCGGGTATTGTGTATGAAACCTTCTTTACCAATAAGGTGGGGCATGCACGCGAGTATGCTTTGCAAGTAGTAGGGCAAGGTTATACCCATATTTTGATTATGGGTGGCGATGGTACCATTAGTGAAGTGGTAGACGGCGTTATGCATGCCGGCGTTGATACTTCTGCCATAACCCTAGCCTTGTTGCCACACGGTACAGGCAACGATTGGGCCCGTTATTGGGGAATCCGATCTGTCGATAAAGCCATAGAGGTGTTGCAAAAAGGCAATAAAAAGTGCGTGGATGTGGGTAGGGTAACCTACCACGATGCACAAAACAAGGTGGTTCATTTTATCAATGCCTTTGGTTTTGGCTTTGATGCACGTGTGGTGCAAATTACCAACCAATTGCAACACAGTTTTAAAGGTAGTTCTTGGACGTACACAGCTGCTTTGTTTATAGCCATTTTAAAACACCGCTCACAACCTATGCAATTTACGTCCGATACATGGACCGAATCGTTTCGTTGTTACACGGCCTCGTTGGGCAATGGTGCCTTTACAGGTGGGGGTATTCGACAAACACCGTTGGCAGTACCCACGGATGGTTGGCTAGACGTAATGGCCATGGGCGAACTGTCGTTTCTAAAAATTATAAAGGCGGTTCAATTGTTGTTTACCGGTAAATTGCTACAACATCCATCGGTGCGCAACAAACGCATTCGTAAGGTGAATGTTCAATCAGAAGAAATGTTGGTGTCGGAGGTAGATGGTATATTGCAACCTTTGTCGCGTTCGTTTTTGGTAGAGATGCTACCCAGTGCCTTATATTTTGTTTGCCCGTAAGTCTTCTATTACCAAAAGTTTGTAGCCTTTGGTGGGCGAACGTTTAATTTGCATGACGCAATGCTTGTTTTCGAACCGTTTGCCTGTTTGTGCATGCAAAATCTTGCTAATTTCTGCAGGGTGTATTTTAAACTCCTTTACCCACTCGTACAGCAAGGTTTCTGCTTCTAACTGCTCTTTAAGACCACTCAAATTAATATGGATCTGATTGGCTTGTTTGCGGTACCAGATCTTTTTTTGTTGGGCTACGTAGCGAGCGTAAATGCGTTCGGTAGCCCTAAAATTTTGCATATTGGTGGGCATTACCTGTAGAAAAGAAGGGTTGATGCTTTCCAAAAGTGGAATGAGTTGGTGCCTAATTTTGTTGCGGGTAAAGTCGGTTTCTAGGTTGGTAGAATCGGTAACGTAGCCAATGTTCTTGTCTTTTAAATAAGCTTCAATGTCGCATCGTTTTACCCCTAGCAAAGGGCGAACAATATAGCCGTTTTGCGGGCGCATGCCCGTTAATCCCTGAATACCGGTTCCTCTTACCAAATTTAGCAAGGCAGTTTCGATGTTGTCGTCTTGGTGGTGTGCTACGGCAATGGCTTGGGCTTGTAATTCTTGTCTTACTGATTCAAACCAAGTGTAGCGCAATTCGCGAGCCGCCATTTCAATGGAAAGCTTGTTTTCTTTGGCGTAGCTTTCCGTATCAAAGTGTTGTACCATTAGGGGGCATTCCCATTGTTGGCACAATTGGGTAATGAACTTTTCGTCGCGGGTAGACTCTTCGCCACGCAAATGAAAATTACAATGTAGCGCCGTGCAGTTATAGCCACGTTGCAACAGAATGTGTAGCAATGCCACCGAGTCGGCACCACCGCTACATGCTACCAATACAGGCTGATTGGGGTGCAGTAGTTGGTGTTGTTCAATGTATAATTGTACTTTCTGTTGCATAAAAATAGGTTTTTCAAAGGTACATAATTTTTTTTGATGCGAACAAAAATAACGGGTAAGTATTGCATAATCTATTTAATTCGTTTAATTTTGTAGCATTCTGAATATTTTTAATAAGGTATATGGCCAAAACAAAGCAACTTTTAATTGATGCAGCGCGCGAAGTTTTTGCTCGCTTGGGAGTGGCGCGTACAACCATGAACGACATTGCCGAAGCATCCAACAAAGGTCGCCGTACGTTGTATACCTATTTTAAAAGCAAAGAAGACGTGTACATGGCTGTGGTGTCGCAAGAGTTGGAGTTGTTGATGGTACGCCTTAAGCAGCTGATGAAAAGCAAACTATCGCCCGAAGAAAAACTCATCGAATTTATTTTTACTCACCTTTCTACAACCGACGAAATTATTCGTAATAACGGTAGCTTGCAGGCTGACTTTTTTAGCGATATTAAAGAAATTCAGCAAGTGCGCATGCGTACCGACGTGCAAGAGATGCGCATGTTACGTCAAATTCTAAACGAGGGTATAGAGCAAGGATGTTTTGTAGACGTGGATGTAGAAATGGCCACTACCATTATTTTTTACGCTATCCGTGGGTTGGAGGTTCCCTATACCAAAGAATCGGTGGCCGATAGGATGCAACAGCGTCGTGAACACATTGCAAACTTCATCATAAAAGGGCTTAAATAAGCCCTTTTTTTCTACAATCGAGTAATTTTTGCACCTAGTGCCGCAAGTCGTTGGTCAATGTTTTCGTACCCACGGTCTATCTGCTCAATGTTGTGAATGGTACTTACTCCGTCGGCGCTTAAAGCGGCAATGAGTAGGGCAATGCCCGCGCGAATATCGGGCGAGGTCATTACAGCAGGGCGTAGGTGGAAGTTTTCGCCCATACCAATGATGCTGGCGCGGTGGGGGTCGCACAGAATAATTTGAGCCCCCATATCAATGAGTTTGTCGACAAAGAACAAACGGCTTTCAAACATTTTTTGGTGAATGAGCACGCTGCCTTTGGCTTTGGTGGCCACTACCAGTAGCACGCTAATAAGGTCGGGCGTTAGGCCGGGCCAAGGCGCATCGGCTATGGTAAGAATGCTGCCGTCAATGTACGATTGAATGGTAAAGTGGTCTTGGGCAGGAACCAAAATATCGTCGCCTTGTTCAATAAGTTCGATGCCTAGTTTTCTAAAACTTTGGGGAATAATGCCAAGGTTGGGTAGCGATACGTTTTTAATCAAGATTTCCGATCCGGTCATGGCAGCCATGCCAATAAAACTACCCACTTCAATCATGTCGGGCAAAATGGTATGGGTGCAACCGTGTAGGCTTTCTACGCCGGTAATGGTAAGCAGGTTAGAGCCAACTCCTTCTATTTTAGCGCCCATGTTGTTGAGCATTCTGCACAATTGTTGTAGGTAGGGCTCGCAGGCTGCGTTGTAAATGGTGGTGGTGCCTTGGGCAAAAACGGCCGCCATTACGATGTTAGCGGTACCGGTAACCGATGCTTCGTCGAGCAACATGTAGCAACCGTTCAGTTCGCTAGCCTTAACGTCGTATAATTTGTTGTTGGCGTTGTAGGTAAACGAAGCGCCTAGTTTGCAAAGCCCGTCAAAGTGGGTGTCCAAGTGGCGTCGGCCAATTTTATCGCCTCCAGGTTGAGGCAGAATGGCGCGTTTAAAACGGGCCAACATGGGTCCAATTAGCATTACCGAACCACGTAGGGTGGTGCAGCGATGGTAATAATCGGCATCAAATAGGTAGTCGGTGTTGATGTTTTGTGCCTTAAAGGTGTAGCTGTGCTCGCCTATGCGGTTTACTTTAACGCCTATCTTGCTCAACAGTTCAATTAAGTGTAATACATCGGCAATTTGAGGCACGTTGTGCATGGTAACTTCTTCTTGGGTTAACAAGCAGGCACAAAGTACTTGCAATGCTTCGTTTTTTGCTCCTTGTGGGGTGATGCTACCGCTTAAACGATGTCCGCCTTCTATTTGAAATGATGCCATAACGCCGGGTTATTTTTTGTTGTTTTTATGGTTGTTCCAGTTTTGCTTCTTCTTGTTGTTATTGTTATTAGAAGAAGCTGTAAATTCTTTCGATTCTTTTAGTTTGATGGTATTTTCGTTGGCTTGGAATTTACCATCGGTCATCTCCATGATGTCGTTGTAAATGCGTTGGTCCTCTACGTTGTCTTTGTTCCAAGTAAGCACGTATTTTTTCATCTGATTGGCCAATATGCCCATCAACTTGTCGGTTTGTTCGGGGTCCGATAGCTCGGTAGCTGCTTTTACAAATTTAGGCAAATTGTTGCCGTAGTGTCTATCCTTGATGTTGCGGTTGGGGTAGGGCATTTTATCGGGCTTGCTTTGGAGCTCTTCTGGTTTTACCACTTCGTAGGGGTAGTCTATGTCCAATTGGTAGTTGGACATCATGGCCAAGTGGTCCCATAGCTTATGTTTAAAGTCGTTTACATCGCGTAAGTGGGGGAATAAGTTGCCCATAATGTTGATGATGGTCTTAACGCATCGGGTACGCTCAGCGCGGTCTTCAATGGTCATGGCGTATTCTACCATTTGCTGGATGTTTCGACCGTATTCGGTTAAAATCAGCTTGTTTTTAGTGGTGTAGTATTCCATATAGGATTAAAAGATTTTGTTTTTAGGCATAGTAGCCATAAATTCTTTTAAGTAAAAAGGTTCAAAGTAAGCGGTGTCGGCAAATTGTTGTTGCTCGTAGGCTTTTTCTGCTAGTAGCATCATGGCCATGGCCGATGGTTGAATGCCTGCTATAAAATGCGCATTGGGGTGTTGCAAGGTGCTTTGGCATTTGTCCGACCCATTGCCAAAAAAGTAAGTAGGCTGGCTTAAGTATTCTTGGTACGATGCCTCGGTAACAATTTCGGGCCAAGCAGCCGTTTGCTCTTGCACTTGTGCATTGTAAACAGCGGTGTACACTTCCATGCGACGAGCGTCGATCATGGGGCATAAACATGCGTTGGGCTCAATGTCAGGGTTTTGCAACAAGGCTTCCCAAGCTAATATTTGCAAGGTGGGCAAGGTAATAACGGGTATGCCTACGCCAAAACACAATCCTTTTACAAACGAGGTGCCAATGCGCAAACCCGTGTACGACCCAGGGCCCATGCTCAAGGCTACTGCGTCCAATTGTTGTGGGGTGCAACCAGCTTCGCCAAGCACTTCTTGGGTAAAGGTGCCTATTAATTTGCTGTGGTTTTGTCCGTTGGTATCGATGCGAGTGGCTTTGATTTGGTTATTTTCGCAGAGTGCCACCAAGCATACGTCTGTAGACGTGTCGATGAGTAAAATTTTTGCCATAACTTTCGATGTGGTACAAAGTTACACATAATAATTGAGAAATAATCAAAAAAAACTATCTTTGCATTTATAACGTAAAATATTTTTGCATGATTCAATCGATGACGGGCTATGGTAAGGCCGTAGCAGAGGTACAGAATAAAAAAATTACCATCGAGGTAAAGTCGCTTAACAGCAAACAACTAGACTTAAATACCCGTATTTGTGGCTATTATCGTAGCAAAGAGCTAGAAATTCGTAGCTTGTTGGCGCAAAAAGTGGGCCGCGGCAAGGTAGATTTTTCGTTGCAAATGGAATCGCTCGACACCGAGCAAACCCCACGCATCAACGCAGAAATTTTAACCGCTTACTACCAACAAATCAAACAAATATCGCAGCAAACTGGCATTGCAGAACCAGCCGATTGGTATTCGGTATTGCTTCGTATGCCCGACGTGTTGAAAAACGAACAAAAAGAATTGAGCGATGAGGAGTGGGCAGAAGCCAGCAAAATCATCGATCAAGCGGTTGAGGCCTTTACGGCTTTCCGCCTTCAAGAGGGCAAGGGCTTGCAAGCATTCTTTTTGCAAAAAATAGAAAACATTAGAGCCTTGCTAGCCGAGGTGCCTCAATACGAATCGGCTCGTGTCGAAAAAATACGCGCTCGTTTGGAAGAAAACTTGCGTGCGTTAGACGATAAAATTACCTACGATGCCAATCGATTGGAACAAGAACTCATTTTCTACATCGAAAAACTAGATATTAGCGAAGAAAAACAACGCCTCAATAATCACCTAAATTATTTTGTTGAAACCATGGACAAAGACCCAATGGCAGGCAAAAAGTTAGGTTTCATTGCCCAAGAAATGGGGCGCGAAATCAATACCTTGGGTTCTAAGGCCAATCACAGTGAACTACAAATTGTAGTGGTGAAAATGAAAGACGAGTTAGAACAAATTAAAGAACAAGTACTCAATGTCTTATAATCCTAAACTAATTATATTCTCGGCTCCATCAGGATCGGGAAAAAGTACCATTATTAACCGCTTGCTAAGCGATGGGTTGGATATGGAATTCTCGATATCGGCCACCTCGCGTGCGCCCCGTGGAAGCGAACAACATGGGGTAGAGTATTATTTCTTATCGCCCGAAGAATTCAAAGAAAAAATAGCGCAAGATGCGTTTGTAGAATACGAAGAAGTGTACGAAAATCGTTTTTACGGTACACTTAAATCGGAAATTGAGCGCATTGCATCCAAAGGCAAAGCTACGGTGTTCGATGTAGACGTAAAAGGTGGTTTGAACATCAAAAAAATGTACCAAGAAAAGGCCTTGACCTTGTTTATTCAGCCTCCTAGTGTAGAAGAATTGCGCCGTCGCCTAGAAGGTCGTGCCACCGATGCCCCCGAGGTAATTGAACAACGCCTTGAAAAAGCTGCCTTTGAAATGTCTTTTGCCAATCAATACGACCACATTATAGTAAATGATGATTTAGAAAAAGCCATACATGACACCAAAGCTATCGTCCAAGCATTTTTGTCCCGCTAACGTAGACGAATCGGTTCAACACGTAGGTTTGTACTTTGGTTCGTTTAATCCGGTGCACATGGGCCATGTTTCGTTGGCTAGGTGGGTATTGGAGCATACCCATTTGCAAGAGGTGTGGATGGTGATTTCACCCCAAAATCCGTTTAAAGTGAATCAGGTTTTGTATCCCAACGAAGAACGTTTTAATTGGGTACAAATGGCGGTAGAAGATATTCCAGGTATTGTGGCTTGCAATGCCGAGTTTTTTATGCCGCAACCCTCGTACACCATCGATACATTGCGTGTGTTGATTGAAAAATTCCCTCAAATACGTTTTACCTTAATAATGGGCGCCGATAATGTGATGGGCTTTTCGGCCTGGAAAGATTACCAAGAAATTGCCCGGAAAGTAGCCATTTTGGTGTATCCTCGCCCCGGGGTGGATGTATCGGAAGTGATAAAAAAATACCCCTCTATGCAGTTGCTACAAGGGGTGCCTTTGTTTCCTATCTCGTCTACACAAATCAGAGAAATGAAAGCAGCGGGCAAAGATGTATCTATGTTTTTGCCAGGTGCGGTAGCCCAGGCTTACTCGTGATGGTAGGGCTCGCCTTTAATAATGGTATAAGCTCTGTATAGCTGCTCTACAAAAAAGAGTCGAATCATTTGGTGCGAGAAGGTCATCTTTGAGAACGAGATGAGGCTATTGGCCCGTTGGTACACTTTCTGCGAAAAACCGTAGGGTCCGCCTACTACAAAATATACCTTGCGCTTGCCGGCAATGGCCCGTTTATTAATTTGCTGTGAAAATTCTACCGAGGTATATTCTTTGCCGTGCTCGTCTAGCAGAATGACATCGTCGGCATCGGCTACTTGTTTTAAAATCAGTTCCCCTTCTTTTTCCTTTTGTTCGTCTTGGCGAAGGTTTTTGTTATTTTTTAATTCGGGAATAACCTGAATAGAAAAATCGGTATAAAATTTTAACCTTGCTAAATAGCTGTCTATCAACTTAATAATATTGTTATCGGTAGTTTTGCCTACCACTAATAGCGTAATTTTCATATTTTTTTTTACCTTTGTAAAAGATAGAACGAATCACTTTGTCTGTGCAAAGTTCGTAATATTTCTACAAAAAATCAACTATCATGAAAAAGCGCAATGGTTGGATAAAAATTGCAGGCTTGCTAACTTGCTTTTATAGCCTTACTGCTTTTGGAGCAGGATCGCTTGGCGAGCAATTGCAACGTGCTTTAAATGCCAATATTCCAGAAAAGGCATTGACCTGTTTTGCTCAAGAGATGGAAGTGTCTGTTATGGGTAGAGGTTCGGTTTGCTCTAACGAGCAGGCGGTAGAAATATTGCGTCAGTTTATCGAAGATAATCCAGTGGTTTCTTGCCAAATATTGCACAAAGGCAAAAAAAATAACGCTGGGTTTTACATCATGAATATTGTGGTTTCATCGCAAAAAAAATACCGTATTTATGCTTTGGAACGCAACGAAAATAATGAAAATTTAATTAGACAATTTAGAATCGATGAAGTCGTTGAATGATCAATTGGATGATTTGATTAAGTATTGGTTTGCCGAAGACATCGGCGATGGAGACCATACTTCACTATCGTGTATTCCTGCAAGTGCTATGGGCAAATCGCGCCTTATTATTAAAGAAACGGGCGTACTAGCAGGTGTTGAGGTAGCAAAACGTATTTTTCATGCGTTCGACCCCGAGTTAAAAATCAATGTATTTATAAACGATGGCGCCGAAGTAAAACCAGGCGATATTGCCTTTGAAGTAGAAGGCAAGGTGCTTTCGTTGTTGCAAACCGAACGCTTGATGCTAAACATTATGCAACGCATGAGTGGGGTGGCTACCGTAACGCGTAAATATGCCAAATGCTTGGAAGGACTAAAAACCCAAGTGTTGGATACCCGCAAAACTACTCCAGGCTTGCGTATGTTAGAAAAAGAAGCCGTTAAAATTGGGGGTGGTACCAATCACCGTATTGGTCTTTTTGACATGATTTTGCTAAAAGACAACCACGTAGACTTTGCTGGCGGTATTGAAAACGCCATTCGTTCGGCTCAAAAATATTGCCAAGAAAAAGGCAAGAACCTGAAAATTGAAATTGAGGTGCGTAACTTCGAAGAATTGGAACGTGTTATGCAAGTGGGTGGTGTTAATCGTATTATGTTGGATAATTTCACTCCCGAAAATACCAAAAAAGCAGTAGACCGCATTGGTGGCCGTTACGAGGTTGAATCGTCGGGCGGTATTACCTTTGATACCTTGCGTACCTACGCCGAATGTGGGGTAGATTTTGTATCGGTAGGTGCTCTTACTCATTCAGTTAAGAGCCTTGATATGAGTTTTAAAGCCGTATAATTTTTATATGTCAAACAAATCGTTAACATTGGGAACCAACAGCATTGGTTCCCTTTTGTTGCATTATTCCCTGCCTGCTATCATCGCCATGACAGCCAGTTCGCTGTACAATATGATGGATAGCATGTTCATTGGCCATGGCATTGGTTCGATGGCCTTGGCGGGGTTGTCGGCTACCTTCCCTTTTATGAATTTGGGAGCCGCTTTTGGTGCCATGGTAGGAGCAGGTGCTTCTACGGTAGTGTCGGTAAAATTGGGCCAACAAGACTACGAATCGGCCAACAGGGCCATGGGCAACGTTATTTTGCTCAACGTGGTGATTGGCTTTTTGTTTATGGTGGTATCGCTTCTTTTTCTAGACCCTATATTGTACTTTTTTGGGGCGAGCGACAATACCATTGGGTATGCCCGCGATTACATGGTAGTAATTTTGTTGGGCAACATTATTACCCACCTGTATTTGGGGCTTAACAGCGTGTTGCGATCGTCGGGCCACCCACGCGAGGCTATGAACGTAACCTTGCTGACCGTGGCGCTTAACTTTGTGTTCAACTACCTATTTGTATTTGTCATCCATTGGGGCATTCGAGGCGTGGCCATAGGTACCATTCTGGCACAAATAGTAGGGCTCGCCATGGTCATGCGCTATTTCTTAAAACCCACATCGGTATTGCAACTGAAGAAAGAAATTTTGCGCTTTTCGTCCAAAATTTCGGGACAAATTTTGTCCATTGGTTTGGCGCCCTTTTGCATGAATGCTTTGGCTTGTGTGGTGGTAACGTTAATCAATACGGGCCTTAAAAATTACGGGGGCGATTTGCATGTGGCTGCCTATGGCATCGATAACCGCATAGTATTTTTCTTTGTGATGATGAACATGGGCTTTAACCAAGGCATGCAGCCCATAGCCGGTTACAACTACGGGGCCAAAAAATACGACAGGGTGCTAGAGGTATTTAGAAAAACCATGTATTGTGTGGTGGCATTTGGTACGTTGGGTTGGTTGGCTTGCCAGTTTCTACCCACTTGGATTGTGGCGATGTTTTCTACAGATACCCAACTGAATGCATTGAGTGCATATGGCTTGCGTATTTTAACCATGTTGTTGCCACTCATCGGTTTCCAAATGGTGTGTACCAACTTGTATCAATCCATTGGCAAAGCCAAAATAGCCATCTTTTTATCTACCACGCGCCAGTTGCTGTTCCTTATTCCGTTTTTGCTTATTTTGCCCTTGTATTGGGGAACGGACGGAATTTGGTATAGCTTGCCCTTAGCAGACGGTTTGGCCGCATTGGTGGTAGCTGTAATGATTATAAAACTAATTCGCGAACTTAAAAAACAAGCACCATGAATGCAACTTCACCGCTCATTATTACCATAGGCAGACAATTTGGTAGTGGGGGCCGACAAGTGGCCAAACTACTAGCCGAGGCGTACGGCATTCCGTTGTACGACAAAGAACTCATCAACCGCGTATCGCGCGAAACGGGTATTTGTGGCGATGTGTTTGCCCAATCGGACGAGTGTACCAATAACTATCCCAATGGCTCGCTCATGGGAGGGTGGTCACTTAGTAGTTTGTTTTCTACCACCAACCGCGAAATGCTATCGGGCGATTCGCTCTTTGCCATGCAATCGCAAACCATCAAACACATTGCCTCCGAGGGTTCTTGTGTAATTATAGGACGCATAGCCGACTACGTGTTGCGCAACCACACCCCTTTGGTGTCGGTGTTTATTACCGCTTCTATGGCAGAGCGCGTAAAGCGTGTTATGGAGTACGAAAATATATCGGCCGACAAAGCCGAGCAACTTATTAAAAAAGCCGATAAGCTGCGTGCCTCGTATTATAATTTTTATAGCGAAAAGACATGGGGTAGTGCCCAATCGTATCAGTTGTGTGTGGATACCACAACAATAGGTGTAGAAGGTGCTGCTCAAATAATTAAGCAGTACATTGATGCTTGTGGTTATCGAAAAGAATAAATAAAAAATACAATATGAAGAAAAAACTTGCTTTATTGGTGCTAGGAATGATGAGTTTTGCGGCAGCTTATGCCAATGCGTCAGAAACCATTGTAGACGAGTACGACGAGCTATCGAACGATTTTCGTATGCGTTTTGAGGTGGCAGCCGACTGGAAACCCGTAAAAAACCTAACATTAAGCTTGGCACAAGAGGTGCGCATCAAAAACAATGCATCCTCCTTGGACAGACTATACACCACTTTGGATATTAGCTACAAGGTGTACAAATACATTAAAGTAGGGGCTTCGTATTCCTTCCATGCCTTGTACAAAGCGAGTGACGCTTGGCAATATCGTCATCGTGGTCGCTTGCATGTAACCGGTAGTTATTCGGTAAGCAATTGGGGTATGTCGTTGCGTGTGATGCCCGAAATGACCTACACGGTAAAAGAGATCAATCCATTAGAAGAGGTAAATCCAGCTTGGATTATGCGTTCGCGTTTTAAAGTAGATTATTCGTTTTTGGATAAACCCGTTAAGCCCTATTTGTACGTAGAAATGTTTAACCCCTTGGTGAACCCTACCTACGGCAATGCCTGGTTGGAGAAAATGCGCTATGCCATCGGTACCGAATGGAGCGTCGATGCCCACAATAAATTCGATTTCTATTACCTATTGGAACACGATATGGGACAAGACATCTCTGCTCAACTTCCCACCATTACCCGTACCCAAGGCAACCAACTCAACCACATCATCGGCATCAAGTATAAGTTAGTCTTTTAGGTAACCCCGCTAGGGGTAATCCCTAGCAACAAGCAACAACTATGACATACCCAAAGCATTTTGAGCAAAAAATAGAATTTGATAAGGTAAAACTACTGATTCAGCAGTTTTGCAAGGGGGCGCATGCCAAAGAACTCATTGACGGTTTAACGTTTACCGATAAGCTGGACGATATTGTTGTTATGGCATCTGAGGCGCACGAATTTTGCAACATTTGCCAAGAAGAAAGCGATGCATTCCCTACCGAAGGTTACTACGACACCCGTAGCTACCTAAAACGCATTGCCACCGAGGGAACCTACCTTACCGAAACCGAATTGTTTGAACTGTACAAATCGTTGCTAACCATCCGTCGCATTGTACAATTTTTTAGCGTCAAGCCCGAAACAGATTATCCCTACCTAAAAAAGAAATGTGCCGATGTAGAGGCGTTCCCAGAAATTAGCCGATACATTGATACCATTATCGATAAATTTGGCCGAATCAAAGACCATGCATCGGATGCTTTGGCACAAATACGTAGGCAAAAGATTCAGCTAACGGCATCGGTTTCCAAATTGATGAGCAACATCATTCGACAAGCACAACAAGATGGTTATTTAGAGAAAGATGTAACCCCTTCGTTGCGCGACGGTCGTTTGGTTATTCCCATATCGCCTGCCTTTAAGCGTAAATTAGGGGGCATTGTGCACGACGAATCGGCTACGGGCAAAACCGTGTACGTAGAACCCGGTGCTGTGGTAGAAGCCAACAACCAAATTAGGGAGTTAGAGGCCGAAGAACGTAGAGAAATTATTCGCATCCTTACCCTTTGCAGCGATTTTATACGACCTTATTTAGATCAGTTAGCCTTGTCGATGCTGTTTTTGGCAGAAATCGATGCCCTACGTGCCAAAGCCTTGTTCTCTATAAAAATAGGTGCAACTCTTCCTCAAAGCACTCCATCGCCCCAGTTGGACTGGAAAAATGCGGTACACCCCTTGCTCTTTTTATCGCTCCAAGAACAACACAAAGAAACCATACCGTTGGACATTACCCTTACCCAACAGCAACGTATTTTGCTTATTTCGGGACCCAATGCAGGGGGTAAATCGGTTTGTCTTAAAACCGTAGGGCTATTGCAATACATGTGGCAATGCGGATTATTGGTACCTGTAATGCCCCAAAGCACCATGGGTATTTTTCAGCATATTTTTATCGATATTGGCGATGAGCAATCGCTCGAGAACGACCTAAGTACCTACAGCTCGCACTTGAGCAACATGAAATACTTTTTGCGTTACGGCAACCATCGCACCTTGCTACTCATTGACGAGTTTGGCAGCGGTACCGAACCCCAAATTGGGGGAGCCATTGCCCAAGCCGAACTACAAATGTTTAACCAACAAAAATGCTTTGGCGTCATCAATACGCACTACACTAATCTAAAACACTTTGCCTCGCAAACCGAAGGATTGGTGAACGGTGCCATGCTGTACGACCGCCACGAAATGCGCGCACTTTACCAATTATCGATTGGCAACCCTGGTAGTTCGTTTGCGGTAGAGATTGCCCGTAAAATTGGATTGCCCGAACAAGTGATAGAGAAAGCCACCGAAATTGTGGGTAGCGAACACATCGACTACGATAAAAACTTGCAAGATATTGTACGCGACAAACGCTACTGGGAAAACAAACGTCAGCAAGTAAAACTGAAAGAGAAAAAGATAAACGAGGCAGACAAAAGCTTGCAAGAACAGTTGGCAAGCATCGAGCGTCAACGAAAAGAAATTATTCGTCAGGCTAAAAACGAAGCCAAACAATTGCTGGCCGATGCCAATGCTACCATCGAAAAGACCATTAAGGACATCAAAGAGGCCAAGGCTGACAAAGAAAAGACCAAGGCCATTCGTCAAAAAATAGAGCAAGAGAAAAAAGCCTTATTGGAAGAAGAACGCAAACCCAAAACAACTACACAAAAGGCAAAAAAACAACCTACCGAAGAAGTTGCTTTGCAAGTGGGCGATGCGGTTATGTACGGCGATAACGTGGGCGAAATTGTAGAAATCAAAGGCAAAAAAGCCTTGGTTGCCATGGGCAATATGAAACTCAACGTAGCCTTGAGCAACTTGCAAAAGGCTAGCCGAAAACAAGTTAGGCAACAAGAGCAAAGGGTACAAGCACCCGTTTGGACCAAAGGCGACAATACCTTGCGCGAACATCAACTCAAATTCAAAACCCAAATTGACGTGCGTGGTATGCGTGCCGACGAGGCTTTGCAAACCATCATGTATTACATTGACGATGCCATTATGATGGGCGTATCGACCGTACGCATTTTGCACGGTACTGGCACGGGTGCCCTCAAACAAACCATCCGCCAATACCTCTACACCGTTCCCCAAGTACGTTGCGCCAAAGACGAACACGTCCAACTAGGCGGCGCTGGCATCACCGTAGTAGAGTTTTAATAACCCCTAACTCCTAACCCCTAACTCCTAACTCGATCTCCTACAATCAGCACCTTCGAGTTGTCGTGCAGGGTTGTGGCAAAAATATAGGTGTCGCCACCGTCTTTAAGTTTTAGTTTCTTTCTTAAATCGGCCACCGAACCTGGAAAATTGCGGATGCTCAGGTTGGCCTTGTCTATATCGGAAATTTCTTTTCGCTGTACTTTGGTTATGCGGTCGATGGCAAAAATTCTGCCCGGAAAATCGGTTATGCACCTATCCGATGTATACAAATGGCTGCTGGGGTGCAATTTGTAAATGCCCAACTGCCCGGCAATTTGTTTAAAACCGCCTGCCTTTAAAATAGCGGCATTGGGTTCGTACAGGTATTGCATGGGGTTGGCGTAGGAGGCTACTCCCACTGCCTCGTCTTGTCGGTGAAACGAGAATAGTTGTTGTTGCGCTGTTTTGGGTAGTAGGTTAACGCATACCATTTTGGGGTTGTCGCACACTTTTTCGGCATCGATGCGCAGTAGAACCTCTTTGCATTCGTTGTTTACCGCTACAATGTGTACCTCTTGGGTGGTAGGAAAGTGGCGTAGTACCGATTCTACGTCAATCATGGGCGATAATTTTACCAGTAAGGTTTGGCATTTTTGCAAAAGCAAGTTGCCTATTTCTACCAAATTAGGTGTGCAATCTTGTAGCAATACTACCTTTCCGCCTTGTTCGTTGCGCCTAGCCGGGTCCAAGAAAATAACATCTACAGCAGGCAAACTGGGTAAATAATGCTCGCAGGTATCGTTTACAACGGTAATGGG
>JAZRBL010000158.1:0-7065 GCA_045635045.1 Candidatus Enterocola sp.
CCATAACGGCAATTTCGGCACCTGGCCATGCATAGTTAAAGTCGCCACGCAATTGTTTACAGCTCATTACAATGTGCGAACCACCGTACGATTTACGAATGGTAACGGTTACTTTAGGAACAGTAGCCTCGCCATAAGCAAACATCAATTTAGCACCGTGTACAATGATACCTGCGTATTCTTGACCTGTACCAGGCAAGAAACCAGGAACGTCAACCAATGTTAGAATAGGAATATTGAAGGCATCGCAGAAACGTACAAAGCGAGCAGCTTTACGAGATGCGTCGCAGTCCAATACTCCTGCTAGGCACATAGGTTGGTTAGCGATGATACCGGTAGATACACCGTTAAAGCGACCAAATGCACAAATGATGTTAGGAGCGTATTCAGGTTGGATTTCCAATACATCGTTGTTGTCTACGATAGAAGTGATGATTTCTTTCATATCGTAGGGTTTGTTTGGATTGTCAGGAACCAAGGTGTTCAAAACATCGTCGATGCGGTTAACTGGGTCGTCGCATGGAACAACAGGAGCACTTTCCATGTTGTTTTGAGGAATGAACGACATCAAGCGACGTACGGTAGCCAAACCGTCTTGTTCGTTTTCGGCACGGAAGTGAGCCACACCGGTTTTGGTTGCGTGCACAGCAGCACCACCCAATTCGTCAACCGATACGTTTTCGCCAGTTACCGATTTCACTACTTTAGGACCAGTAATGAACATGTAGCTGTTTTCTTCGGTCATCATGATAAAGTCGGTCAATGCAGGAGAATATACTGCACCACCAGCACAAGGACCAAAAATCAACGAAATTTGAGGAACTACACCCGAAGCCAAAATATTGCGTTCAAAAATTTCTGCATAGCCTGCCAACGCGTTAGGACCTTCTTGAATACGTGCACCACCCGAGTCGTTGATACCGATAATAGGAGCACCTACTTTCATGGCTTTGTCCATTACGTGACAAATTTTTAGCGCTACAGTTTCTGACAAAGAACCACCGAATACGGTAAAGTCTTGTGCAAAAACAAATACCAAGCGTCCGTCAATGGTACCTTGACCAACTACCACGCCGTCGCCCAAGAATTTGTCTTTGTCCATGCCAAAGTTGGTGCAACGATGGGTTACAAACATGTCCATTTCTTCGAAACTACCTTCGTCTAATAGCATTTCGATGCGTTCGCGAGCGGTAAGTTTACCTTTGCTGTGTTGCGAATCAATTCTTTTTTGACCGCCACCTAAACGAGCTTTTTCACGAAGCTCAATAAGGTTTTGAATTTTATCTGTTGCCATTATAATAATGATTTAAATGATCTTATTTTTTTTCGCAGAATTCGGTTAAAATACCTGCAGTTGATTTTGGATGAAGGAAAGCAATGGTCATACCTTCGGCACCTGCACGAGGAGTTTTATCGATTAATTGTACTCCTTTTTCTGCTACTTCTGCCAAACGTGCTTCGATATCGTTAACAGCGTAAGCAATGTGATGGAAACCACCACGGCCACCGTTTTTCTCGATGAATTTAGCTACAGTGCTTTCGGGGCTGGTTGGTTCCAAAAGTTCGATTTTAACTTCGCCTACTTTTAAGAAAGCGGTTTTTACTTTTTGATCGGCTACTTCTTCGATAGCATAGCAGGTTAAACCCAATACTTGTTCGTAGTAAGGAAGTGCTTCTGCAATACTTGGAACGGCTATTCCAAGGTGTTCAATTTTTGTTGGAATCATAATGTATTTGTTTATGTGTTTATGTGTATACCTAACCCATCGAGGGCTGTTATTTATTGAGTTTATAACTGAGTAAATGACCTCCCATTTTTTTGCGTTTGTACAACAAATAAAATACGGCCAAACTAACAACAATAGGCCAAATAATAAGATGTTGATACAAAATGGGCGTCTTATAAAAATTCATCAAAAATAAACTCATGCCTATAATCAATTGTATGCCTCCGTATACGGACGACACCAACACGTGATTGCGTTTCCCCTCGTTACAAAGAAGTTGAAACAAGTGGATGCGGTGAGGCTGAAAAATATTTTCACCTGCAAACAAACGTTGCAAAATGGTAAGACCTGCTTCTACAAAAATCATGGCGTACAGCGCCAAGTACACAAAACTACGCGAGTTCACCATCAATTTAAGAAGCAAGTATGTCATCACAAAACCTACTGCAATAGCCCCCACATCGCCCGAGAAACATTTGGCTTGTTTTCTGGCATTGTAAAACATAAAAATAGCGGTAGGAATTAGCGTATAGTAGAACAATTGATTATCGGCAAAAGATACTACGTAGTTATTAATCAGCCACATAGGTATAAGCGAAGACAATACCAACGAGCCCAACATGCCATTTAGCCCATCCATAAAGTTGTACATATTGAGCAATCCAATAGAGAACCCCCACATCATAATCACTGCCATCCAAAAAATAGCCGAATGGGTCATGTACATGCTATTGGTTTCTATTTGCACTTGCCACATCATCAGTGCAATGGCAACTACTTGAACCATCAATCGCCACAAGAACCAAACATCCTCTAAATCGTCTATAAAGCTAACAACAGACAACACGGTGAGTCCTATAAAGAACAACCACGGAAAGGGTTCCTCTGACACCCATATTCGGTATCCTCCATATACTAAGTACGACAAAAAGAAGATAAATCCAGCACCGGTTACAACGGGTTGGGTATGTGAGCTACGGTGGTTTACACCTGCTAACATATTGCGCTTTCTAGCCAATGGAAAGTACAACTGCAAGAGCAAGACCAACACTATAATGGTTACAATATAAATCATAATGAACAAAAATTCTTACAAATTCTTTTTGTATGGAACTACAAAAATACAAAATATAATTCTAACAAGAGCAAGATTTTTACGCAAAATCGTATCTTCTATTTTTTTTTGGGAAATTATCAATTTTGCCCTATTTTTGTATTTTGCACGGAGTGCACCATAATTATTCTAGCAGAAAGCATGAAAGAACTGATCAACTATATCAAACTAATCAAAGAACCCACTAACACCTGGAAAGAGTTAGCCCAAAAGACCGAACATCGAAATGTCCTATCGGCCTATTTTATTATGCTACTCATTGCTCCTTTTTCTGTGGTGGGTAAAATTATAGCCATTGCCGAGTTAAACTGGGGCATACTGATTAGCAACGCATTAGCCATATTGGTTGCCTTGTTAATTGGGTTACACATTGCTAGTTCTATTTACAAAGTTTACTACGAAAATATCAGCAAGCAAAGCAAATCGTATAGCGACTGCTTGCAGTATGTAGCCTATGCTTCTGTTGCTATCTACGCCACGATATGGTTGGTAGAAATAACTCAAATGTCCATTTTCTGGCTTTGCTCTTTGTACACATTAAAAATTGTACTGGAAAGCGTTCAATCCAAATTTATAGCGATAGACGAAGAAAAGAAACTTACATTTGTTTGGGTAATCACCAGTATTTTGATTGCATCGTTCTTTTTGATGCAATATATTTTAGGAATGATGGTAAAAGGTTAAAAACATGTCATCCATTAACATACGAAATAAAAAAGCATCGTTCGATTACGAGTTTTTAGATACCTACACGGCAGGGATTGTCTTAACAGGTACCGAAATTAAGTCCATTCGAGCAGGAAAAGCAGGTTTAGTAGACAGCTTTTGCTTGTTTGAAAGGGGCGAATTATGGGCTAAAGGCATTCATATCAATGAATACTTTTATGGTTCGTACAACAACCATATACCCTCTAGAGATAGAAAACTTTTGCTAACCAAAAAGGAATTACGCAAATTGGAACGTGGGTTAGCTACGCCTGGAACAACCATTGTCCCTACCTCACTTTTCATCAACGAAAGAGGGTTGGCGAAAGTAAAAATTGCCTTGGCAAAAGGTAAAAAAGAATACGACAAACGACAAAGCCTGAAAGAAAAAGACGACAAACGTCAAATGGATAGGGCTAAATTGATTCGATATTAAATGAAAATTGTAATTGCTGGCGCTGGCGCGGTAGGTACGCACCTTGCCAAAATGTTATCGAAAGAAAAACATACCATTGTTTTATTGGACGAAAAAACCGAAAAGATAAAACAACTGGAATCAAACTACGAAATATTGGCGGTAGTAGGAAACCCTACCTCGCTAAAAGACTTACGTGAGGCACAAGTTCCTTCGGCCGACTTATTTGTAGCGGTTACTCCATACGAAAGTACCAACATCACTGCCTGCCTTCTTGCCACCAACTTGGGAGCACAAAAAACCCTTGCACGCATCGACAACAAAGAATACCTACTACCCAAAAACAAGGAGTTCTTTAAGAGCATGGGGGTTGATTCGCTTATTTACCCAGAACGCTTGGCAGCCGACGAGATTGTAAACGGGCTGCAAAAGGGATGGGTTAGACAATACCTAGAATTTTCGGATGGCGAACTCATTATTTTAGCCACCAAAATTAGAGCATCGTCGCCATTGTGCAACCAACAACTAATGACGGCCTTTCAAAACAACAACCGCCTACGCGTGGTAGTTATTAAAAGAGGAAACGAGACCATTATTCCCGTAGGCAAGGATCAGATTTTAATAGACGACATTGTTTATTTCTTGACCACCCGATCGGGCATTGACGAGGTGCGTATTTTATCGGGAAAGGAAGACTTTGAAATTAAAAGCACCATGTTTTTGGGCGCTAGCCGCATTAGCATTAGAGCGGTACAAGAACTACCCAGCAGCATGAACATCAAGGTTATAGAGCAAGATAAAGAGAAAAGTATTCGTCTGCTAGACAAAACAGACAAAGCCATGGTGATTAATGGCGACGGACGTGATATTGCCTTGTTAAAAGAAGAAGATATTGAATCGTTCGATGCATTTGTGGCCCTATCGGGCAACTCCGAAACCAACATTTTGGCATGCTTAACGGCTAAAAGTTTGGGGGTAAAACGAACCATTGCCGAAGTAGAAAACAACGACTACATTGCCATGGCAGAAAGCCTAGACATTGGCGCCATTATTAACAAAAAAATCATTGCCGCTAGTCACATCTACCAACTTATTCTAGGGGGTGATGTTTCTGTAAAATGCCTAACCTTTGTAGATGCTTTGGTGGTAGAATTTATGGCCGAAGACGACTCGCCTATTACCAAAGATTGCCTTAAAAACTTAAAGCTACCCCAAAACACCACCATTGGTGGTATTGTTCGAAACGACAAAGGGATGGTAGCTGTAGGCGAAACACAAATTCAGCCTGGCGATAGAGTGATTGTTTTTTGCGGCGAAGATACGGTACACAAGTTAGAAAAACTCTTTAAGTAATGAAAGTACTAAACATCCAATCGGTTATTCGGGTTATAGGTTTTCTACTTTTGGTAGAAGCCTTCTTTATGCTCATAGCGACCTTGGTATCGGTTGGGTACCAAGAAAATTTTTGGCCCCTTTTGTATGCCTTTATTGTAACGGGCATTACAGGAGGGTTATTTATTGTATTGTGTCCCGAAAAGCAAGCATTAGGCAAACGAGAGGGTTACCTGGTTGTGGCTAGTATTTGGGTGGTATTTTCGTTATTTGGGTTACTCCCCTACTACCTAGGCAACTACATTCCATCCTTTACAGATGCTTTTTTTGAAACCATATCGGGTTTTACGGCAAGTGGAGCCTCTACCATTGCAGACGTAGAATCGCTACCTAGGGGCATCTTATTTTGGCGAACGCTATGCCAATGGGTAGGGGGTATGGGTATCATTCTGCTTTCGCTAGCCATTATTCCCATGGTAAGTGATGGCAGCATGTCGCTACTAGCAGCCGAGATTACGGGACCTACTAAAGAAAAAGTACATGCAAAAATAGCCCAAACAGCCAAAGCCATTTGGGGCTTGTATGTAGTACTGAGTTTTATAGAAGCGGGATTGCTTTGGGTAGCCGAAATGGAACCTTTTGATGCGATTTGTCACGCATTTTCTACCATCTCGACGGGTGGATTATCGACCAAAAATGATGGCCTAATGTATTGGGACAGTGCTACCATCGACTATATTATTAGCTTCTTTATGTTCCTAGGAGGTGTCAACTTTAGCTTGATGTACCTTTTTGTTAGGGGACAGTTTGGCAAGTTACTCAAAAACGAAGAGTTTCAGTGGTACACCGGCTTTATCGCTGTCTTTTCGCTAATCATCATGATAAGTTTGTTGGGTACTCGACCCGATTTAGGCATTGCTAATTGCATTCGCCACGCCGTATTCAACATGAGTTCCATTATTAGTTCTACGGGGTTCTCGCAGGTAGATTATACGCAATGGTCGCCGTTTATATGGTCGGTAATGCTCCTTACCATGCTACTAGGAGGTTGTTCGGGCTCTACATCGGGTGGTATAAAAACAGTACGTGTGGTACTTTTACTAAAAAATGCCTACCACGAGTTTAAACGCCTTATACACCCCAACGCTGTTATTCCAGTACGCTTTAACAGACATGTAGTAAATACTCAAATCATCAATAACATTTTGGCCTTTATTGTGATGTACGTGCTAGTAATGGGCGTTAGCATCATTGTATTTACCTCTACAGGCTTGGGATTTGACGAATCGGTAGGCACTACTTTTGCTGCACTTACCAACGTGGGCTTAGGTATGGGCGAAATTGGTACAGGCGACTACTCTACACTCACCGACTTTGCTAAATGGTATATGTCGTTTTTAATGCTAGTAGGACGTTTGGAAATCTTTACCGTTTTAATTGTATTGACCCCTGCCTTTTGGAAAAAATAATATGCCTACCACACCTTTGCATATAGCGCAAGCACATCAGGCTTTTGGCGAAAAAATAGCAAGCGAAAAACTGCCTACATGGCATGCCTGCAAGGAGATTCGCTATCCGCAACGTTTGTCGTTGGAGCAATGTTCGTCCGAGTGGACAGCCCGCTACAAAGCCAGTTTGGTAAGCGGCCACAGCTTGGTCGATTTAACGGGTGGACTGGGCATTGACTGCTCTTTTATGAGCCAACAATTTACCAACACCACTTACGTAGAACAACAAGAAACCTTATGCGAGCTAGCCAAACATAATTTTGC
>JAZRBL010000159.1:0-15716 GCA_045635045.1 Candidatus Enterocola sp.
GACCCTTCAAAAGTAGACCGCTCTGCAGCCTACGCAGCTCGTCACATTGCTAAAAACATGGTAGCAGCCGGTTTGGCCGACGAGGTGTTGGTACAAGTAGCCTACGCTATTGGCGTTGCTAAACCTACCAATATTTACATCAATACCTACGGAACAGCTAAGGTTAACTTAACCGATGGTCAGATAGCCGAAAAAATTCAAGAAATCTTTGATATGCGCCCCAAAGCCATCGAAGAAAGACTGAAATTGCGTCAACCCATGTACCAAGAAACTGCTTCGTATGGTCATGTGGGTAGAACCCCTCAAGTAGTAACCAAACAATTTAAAGACGCTAGTGGTGCGTTGTTTACTAAAGAGGTGGAGCTATTTACCTGGGAAAAAACAGATTATGTTGATGCAGTGAAAGCAGCATTTAACTTGTAATAATTTACCAGATAGGTAAAAAGGCAGAACAATTGGTTCTGCCTTTTTTTGTTATCGCTTCTTATTCTTGGTGCTAGCAAGGTCTTTAGGACGTTGCTTATCCAGTGGTGTGGCTGTGTAATCCCACACCTCTTCTACATCCCAATTGGCTCTCAGATTGAGCACTTTAGAGAAGTAATAAACCTCTTCTGCTTGTTGGTGCTCTAGCAAAACCCCCGTATCCCATTTTAAGTTTTCGTTAGCATCGATAATCATTCTAATGGCATATCGATTGGGGGCTAGGTCTTCAAAAGCAGCTTCGCCTTTTACAATACGACTTCTTTTTACTACTTGCTCTTTAGAGTCAAGTAATTCTACAATGGCGTGGTTGGGTACAACTGGGAATTTAATGTATAAATTGGAGTATTCTTCCAATCGTTTTACATCAAAGGGTTTGTTGAAATGTTGGTTAGTATTGCCATAAATACTTACAAATGCGGCCGAATCAACCCGCAATTGGTATTTCTTTCCATACTCTTTTTTAAAGGGCAGATAAGCTTTTAGAGCACATGTACTATCGCTCAATATTACTTGGAAAGGGACAGGAACTTCTACGGTATCTTTTACCATAAAAAGCCCAATGCTGTCCTTATAGAATTGATCTACAGGTTCGTTAAAGGAAATTTTTAAGGTGTCGTATACCTCTAGTTTGTTAGCTACATTGTGCGTAAGGGTAAGTGGGGCATTTAGTAAATGGTTCGTAGCTACTTTCTTTTTGTTTTTGTTGTAGGCTTCTACCAACTTAAGGGTGTCTCTGGCAGGTACCAATTGCATGGCAGAATCGGCACGCAAGTAATCTATCACAATTTGCAAGGTGTCTTTTTGGTACAAGGTAGAGTCGGTTACCCAATATAGCAGCGAGTCGCGACGTACAATGGGTTCCATGCGGTACCAATTGGTGGAGGCAAGGCTATCGTTTAGCAGTTGAATACTAGGAAGCGTATCCACTGGACAGGCAAAACTTAACTGAAAGAGTTTTTTGTGGTGACGGATAGGCTTCTTTAGCAATTGTCTACAGGCGGGTACCTCTATAAACGACTTAAGCAAAAGATCCTTAGGATAGGTTTCTGGAAAGGTGTTAATAATAACGCTGTCGTAAGCCAACTTTTCGGGAGTTTTCCAAAGGGTATCGGTGGTTCCGTGCAAATGCATCTCAGGGGTTACAACAGAGTCGTAAAAAGCAATATCGGGTCCCGTTGGCAGGTAAAAGTTGGTGTTGGTTAGGTCTTTTAGCGCGTATACACGATAGCTTCCGGGCGATACATTTTTTACGGTGAATTCGCCATTTTCGTTGGTTTTGGCAATGCGGTCAAAGGGTTTCTTTAAGAAAGCCGAATCGGAATGGTCGCTATAAATGCCCACCGTTAAATCTTTCATCGCCACCAAAGTGGCGGCATCAATAACCTTTCCCCCAATTTCTAAAGAGTCGATATGACTACCGGTAGAAAATACGTACGTAAACGAGTTGAGTGGGTTCTTTTCGTTATTATCAACAATGGCCTTGTTAAAATCGATGGTATAAGTGGTATTGGCCCTTAACGAGTCTTCAAAAACAATGCGTACCTTTTTGCCTACCGATTTAATGCTAGGCATAACTTGTTGAGGTGGCGAGATGGTGACGTTTTTAGCTGCGTTGTCTACGTTTACCAATTCGTCGAATTCTATGTAAAAGGTTTTGTTGGTAACCATGGTTGCCCCATTTTGTGGGGTGCAACTTACTACCACAGGAGGCAAAGTGTCTTTGGGGCCACCTTGTGGGCCCGCACCGCGGTTGGCACAACCAAATATGCCCAATGTCAACACCAAGATGGATGCGATACAGGCTAGTTTTATGAAGTGTTGTTGTGGTTTCATGTTCGCAAAAGTACAAAAAAAGCACGAATCGGCAAATGCCATTCGTGCTTTGAGCGGGGTTATAACGAATTAACCAACAATCTTTTTAAACAAGTTTTTCATGTTTACTTGTGCATCAATGATGCTGTGCAAATCGTTAATCGAAACACGTTCTTGTTGCATGGTATCGCGGTGACGAATGGTTACCATACCATCTTCTAAGGTTTGGTGGTCAACGGTGATACAGAAAGGAGTACCCACTGCATCTTGGCGACGGTAGCGTTTGCCAATCGAGTCTTTTTCGTCGTAAGCACATTTGAAATCGAATTTTAGTTGGTTCATAATTTCGCGTGCTTTTTCGGGTAGGCCGTCTTTTTTAACCAATGGCATGATGCAAGCTTTAACAGGAGCAAGCACAGCAGGCAATTTAAGAACAACGCGGGTGTCGCCACCTTCTAGGGTTTCTTCTTGGTAAGCAGCCGACATAATCGACAAGAACATACGGTCTACACCAATAGAGGTTTCAATAACGTATGGAGTGTACGATTGGTTCAATTCTGGGTCAAAGTATTTGATGTTTTTGCCCGAATATTGTTCGTGTTGGCTCAAGTCAAAATCGGTACGGCTATGGATACCTTCTACTTCTTTAAAGCCGAATGGCATTTCAAATTCGATGTCGGTAGCGGCATTAGCGTAGTGAGCCAATTTGTCGTGGTCGTGGTAGCGATATTTGTGATCGCCAAGGCCAAGGGCTTTGTGCCATTTTAGGCGGAACGATTTCCAGTGTTCAAACCATTTCATTTCTTCGCCTGGACGAACAAAGAATTGCATTTCCATTTGTTCAAACTCGCGCATACGGAAAATAAATTGGCGCGCCACAATTTCGTTACGGAAAGCTTTGCCAATTTGAGCAATACCAAAAGGAATTTTCATGCGCCCCGTTTTTTGTACGTTCAAGTAGTTTACAAAGATACCTTGAGCGGTTTCGGGACGTAGGTAAATTTTCATAGCGCCATCGGCGGTAGAACCCATTTCGGTCGAGAACATCAAGTTAAATTGACGTACGTCGGTCCAGTTTTTGGTGCCGCTGATAGGACAAACTATTTCGTAATCTAGAATGATTTGTTTTAGTTCTTCTAGGTTGTTGTCGTTAAGTGCATTGGCAAAGCGGGTGTGTAGCTCGGCGCGTTTTGCAACGTATTCTTGAACACGGCCATTGGTTTGGATAAACATTTCTTTGTCGAAACTTTCGCCAAAACGTTTAGCGGCTTTATCGCATTCTTTTTCAATTTTTTCGTCGTATTTAGCCAATTGCTCTTCAATCAATACGTCGGCACGGTAGCGTTTCTTGCTATCGCGGTTGTCAATCAATGGGTCGTTGAAAGCATCAACGTGTCCAGAGGCCTTCCAAGTAGTAGGGTGCATAAAGATAGCTGCATCGATACCAACAATGTTTTCGTGCAACAAAATCATGCTGTCCCACCAATATTTTTTGATGTTGTTTTTTAGTTCAACACCGTTTTGACCATAATCGTATACAGCCCCTACGCCATCGTAGATTTCGCTCGAAGGAAATACAAAACCGTACTCTTTGCAGTGGGCTACTAATTTTTTAAAAACATCTTCTTGTGAAGCCATAGCGTATAAATTTGTTTAAAAATTGGAGTGCAAATATAGGCCTTTTTTCGTAGTTTTTTGTAATTTTACGGCGAAACTTTGTATTTTACCTTAAAATCACCTCCAAATATACTGCATGGAAAAAGAATTAGACGCAAATGAAGTAGAAAGCACGCAACAAGAAACACCCCAAGTTTCTGAACAAGAAGAAACTAAGCCTGTTTCTAAGGCGGCATACGTGGTTCCAGATTTAAAAGACGAAAAGATAAAACACCATTTATCGGGCATGTTCCAAAACTGGTTTTTGGATTATGCGTCGTATGTTATTCTAGACCGTGCTGTGCCTAATTTGTACGACGGTTTAAAGCCCGTACAACGCCGTATTTTGCATTCCATGCGTCGCATGGACGATGGCCGTTACAACAAAGTGGCCAACATTGTTGGGCACACCATGCAGTTTCACCCTCACGGCGACGCCTCTATTGGCAATGCTTTGGTACAGTTGGGGCAAAAAGATTTGCTCATCGATTGCCAAGGTAACTGGGGGAATATTTTAACGGGCGATAGCGCTGCTGCTCCTCGTTACATCGAGGCACGCCTTAGCAAGTTTGCCCTAGAGGTGGTGTTTAGTCCTAAGGTAACAGAGTGGAAATTATCGTACGATGGTCGTAACAAAGAACCCATTGTACTGCCTGTAAAATTTCCGTTGCTATTGGTGCAAGGGGTAGAGGGTATTGCTGTAGGTTTACAAACCAAAATTTTACCCCACAATTTTAACGAGGTAATTGATGCGGCAATAGCATATTTAAATGGCGAAGATTTTGAGCTGTATCCCGATTTTCCCACCGGCGGTTACATTGACGTAAGCCGTTACCGCGATGGCGCTATGGGCAGTCGTGTAAAATTGCGTGCCAAGATTAGTAAGGTAGATAATCGTACCCTGTGCATTAGCGAGATACCTTACGGTATGACCACCGATAAACTGATAGAGTCCATTTTAAAAGCCAACGAAAAGGGTAAAATTCAAATCAAAAAAGTAGACGATAATACAGCGGCGCAGGTAGAAATTTTGGTGCATTTGCCTGCTGGTCGTTCTACCGACAAAACCATCGATGCTTTGTATGCCTTTACGGGTTGCGAATTAAGCGTTGCTCCAAACTGTTGCGTTATTTACCAAGAGAAACCCCACTTTTTGTCGGTATCGGATGTGCTAAAATTCTCTACAGACAACACGCTACGTTTGTTAAAAGAAGAATTGCTTATTCAAAAAGCCGAGCTGCAAGAAAGTATTTTTGCCTTGTCGCTAGAACGTATCTTTATAGAAGAGCGTATTTACAAAGACAAAGAATTTGAAGATAGCAAGACCATGGACGAGGCGGTAGCGCACATCGACAAGCGTTTGGAGCCTTTCAAACCTTCTTTTATACGCGAGGTAGAAAAAGACGATATCCTCAAATTGATGGAAATCAAGATGGCCCGTATTTTGCGTTTCTCGTCCAATAAGGCCGACGAAACCATGGCTTCGCTCAATGCACGCTTAAAAGAAACAAAATACAATTTGACGCATATTACCGAGTATACCATTAATTGGTTTACTCACTTAAAAGAACGTTACGGAGCAGCTTATCCCCGCAAAACAGAGGTGCGTATTTTCGATACCATCGATGCTGTGAAGGTAGTAGAGGCCACCGAAAAATTGTACATCAACCGCGAAGAAGGCTTTATTGGAACAGCATTGAAAAAAGATGAATTCTTGTTTAATTGCTCCGATATTGACGATATTATTATTTTCTACAAAGACGGTAAATTTAAGGTAGTAAAAGTGGCCGATAAACTGTACGTGGGTAAAAACATTATCCATGTGGGCATCTTTAAAAAGAACGACCAACGCACCGTTTACAATGCGGTGTACCGTAATGGAAAAGATGGTGCCTTCTTTATGAAACGTTTTGCAGCTACCGGTCTTACTCGCGATAAAGAATACGATTTAACCCAAGGCACCCCTGGTACTAAAATCTGGTACTTTAGTGCTAATCCCAATGGCGAGGCAGAGGTATTGCGTGTGCTGTTGCGTCCCAAACCCCGCATCAAAAAAACATCGTTCGAGATGGATTTTAGCGAAATTGCTATTAAAGGCCGTGGCGCTATGGGTAATATTCTTACCAAAAACGATGTACATCGTATTGTATTAAAACACAAGGGCGAATCAACATTGGGTGGCCGTAAGGTATGGTTTGATTTTGATGTATTGCGACTTAACTACGATGGTAGGGGCGAGTTGTTGGGCGAATTCAATCCATCCGACTTGATTTTGGTGGTGTTAAAGAATGGCACTTGGTTTACCACCAACTCCGATGCAGGCAACCACTATCCCGATAATATTTTGCGCATCGAAAAATTCGATGCTAATAAAATCTGGACGGCAGCTTTGTTCGATGCCGACCAAAAGTTCCCCTACCTAAAACGTTTTACGTTCGAGGCAACCACCAAACCCCAATCGTATTTGGGCGAGAATGCCAAATCTACCTTGTATATATTAACCGACACGGTATATCCTCGTATAGAGGTAACGATGGGCGGAGCAGATGCTAGCCAACCCTCACTTACCATCGATGCCGAAAGCTTTATCGGACTAAAAAGCTACAAGGCAAAAGGCAAACGCATTACTACCTTTAAGGTGGCCTCTATTGTAGAGTTGGAGCCTACTCGTTTGCCCCAAGAAGCGGTGCAAGAGGAACCTCAAACTGTCGATGAAACCGTAACAAATAACGATTCGCAAGAAATAACCCTATTTTAAAACATGACTCATCAAATACACATTCCCACTACCCAATCGCTACCTCAGGCAGCAACAGAATTTCTACAAGCCATAGGCAATGCTAAGCTATTGGCCTTTTATGGGGCTATGGGCGTGGGTAAAACTACGTTTGTAAAGGCTTTGTGCGAGGCAATGGGTGTACAGGATGTTGTAAATAGCCCTACTTTTGCTATTGTAAACGAATACACCGATGCCAAGGGCGAGGCGGTATATCATTTTGATTTTTATCGCATAAAAAAGCAAGCAGAATTATTCGATTTGGGCTTTGATAATTACCTAGATAGTGGTTGTTTTTGTTTGATGGAATGGCCCGAATTGGTAGAAGAATTGTTGCCAGACGATACTTTGCGCATTCAGATAGTAGAGCAGGCAGACGGTAGCAGATTACTTACTTTCGATTTATAAAAAAGAAAATGTTAGCTATTTCTGACAAGAAAAAGCAATTGCGTCGTATGGCTAAGATGCGCGTGGCTGCCTTATCGGCTTCAGAAAAAGAAGCTAGAGCTGCTTCTTTGCTGCAAAAAGTAGCGGAACAGCCTATTTATAGGGCTGCTAAACACGTTTTGCTTTTTTGGTCGCTTCCCGACGAAATAAATACACTTCCGCTTATACAGCATGCTCTAGCAGCGGGAAAACAGGTTTATCTGCCTGTTGTACAAAACGACATTCTTCTGATTAAATCTTACCAACCCAGTAATATGGCCATAGGTGCCTTTGCCATTAATGAGCCACAAGGTTTAGACACCTTCTTGCCCTCGCAAATGGACTTAATTGTAGTACCCGGTGTCGCTTTTGATACGGCAGGTAACCGTTTAGGGCGTGGCAAGGGTTATTACGACAAATTATTGGCCAATACTTCTGCTTTTACAGTGGGGGTAGGATATGCCGAGCAATATTACTTATCCATTCCCGTAGAAGAACACGATAAGGTACTTGGTCAAATTATTGTGGTGTAGCGTCTTCTAGCATTTCAAGTCGTAGTCCGTCTTCGTCCAATACGGCATACGAAAAGTTACTAATCCAATCTCCTAGATAAACCACCCTACTTTTTGGGGTAATTTGTAAATCGAGCATTACGTGTCGATGTCCAAAAACAAAAAAGTCAACCGCGTCTTTTTTTACATATTCCTTGGCAAATTGTACTAAGAATTCTTTCTCTTCTCCAAGGTAGGTAGCTTCTTCTTGTTTGTGTTTGTGTAGTCTGTTGTTTTTAGACCAACGTAAACCAAAAGCATAGTTAATAGTAGGGTGAACAATGTTGTACATGCGTCTAACCCATTTTGCGTGAAAAACTGCATGCATAAGTTTTAAAAGGGGCGATCGGTACCCTGTTCTATGTCCGTGAGCAAGGTAAAACCGTTTGCCGTTTATTTCTGTAATGGTGTCGTGTAGGTAAACCTGCATACCTAACTCCTTTTCAAAATAATCACCTACCCAAATATCATGATTGCCAATGAAAAAGTGCAGTTTAACGCCCTTGTCCGATAGTTCTGCTAGCTTTCCTAGTAGTCGTACAAAACCTTTTGGAATGACGTATTTGTACTCGTACCAAAAATCAAAGATGTCGCCCAATAAATAAATATCAGAGGCTGTGTCTTGAATAGAGGAGAGCCACGAAACTAACTTTAATTCGCGTTGTCTGTCGTTGTCAAAAGCACAAGCCCCTAGGTGAACGTCCGAAATAAAATATATTTTTTTAGTGGTCATAGAATTTGTTTGGATGATGCAAACTTTTGGTAAAAAGAGTGTTAGGATATATTTTTCACAAATGTAGCAGAAAATCCGTTATTTTTGTAGAAAACCCAAAAAAAAGTAAGATATTTGCAGTATGTTAGAGTGTATTTTAGAGGGACTAATTATTGGTATTTGTACTTCCATTCCTGTGGGACCAATCGCCATTTTGTGCATCCAGAGAACCTTGCAAAAAGGCCATTGGCATGGCTTCTTCTCGGGTTTGGGAGCTGCTACCTCTGATACCTTGTATGCTTCCTTGGCTTTGTTAGGTCTTACCATGGTGATGTCCTTTATAGAGACCCATCAACTTATTATTCAGATAGCGGGTAGTGCTATTATGATGTTGTTTGGTCTGTATATTTTCTTTCAAAATCCCGCTTCATCCATTCGTAAGCAGCAAGACGGTAAAATCTCGTACTGGCAAGAATATTTAACGGCGTTCTTGCTAACCTTGAGTAACCCTCTTATGATATTCTTGTTCATTGGTTTGTTTGCTCATTTTAGTTTCTTAGCCGATGTGACCTCTCCCTTCTACATTGTTGTAGGTATCATTTCTATTTTTGGTGGAGCGGCCCTTTGGTGGTTCTTCTTAACGTTTATAGCTAGCATCTTTAAAAAACGATTTAATTTTAGGGGGCTTTGGCTATTAAACAAAATAACGGGTATTCTGATAGCCGTTTTGGCATTATTCGGATTGATAGGTAGCTTCTTTGGACTTGTCGTGTAATGCTTTATTTCTTCCTCCTTTGTTTGCTAATAGTAAGTGTATATGCAGGGTTTATCTTGGCTTATACGTATGGATGGCATAAAAAAGGAAACTCTTCAGCTTCTTTTACTGCACCTTCCCATCCTGCTATAACGGTGGTAATAGCCATGCGCAACGAATCTGCTAATTTGCCAGCATTGATACAATCGTTGCAACAGCAAACCCATCCTAACTTTGAAGTTATATTGGTAAACGATCATTCGGACGACGATAGCGAGGCTATTTTTATGGCCAACCACGATAGTCGTTTTAGATGGATAAATGCCGATGAAATGGGTAAAAAAGCAGCATTGCGCCAAGGAATAGACCTAGCTAAATCGGAAATTATTTTAACCACAGATGCCGATGTTGTTTTGCCCGCAACGTGGATAGCCTCTATGGATGCTATTTTCCAACAAACCGCGGCTCAATTGCTTATTGGCCCGGTAACTATGTACAAAGGAACGGTTTTTCAACGCATCGATTACTATAGCATAGAAGGCACCACACATGGTAGCGCGCAAATAGGTGCCCCCGTTATGTGTAGCGGAGCAAATTTGGCTTTTTCTAAGGCATGGTACCAGCAGTGTTTGCCTTTTTTGCACTTCGATGTGCCATCGGGCGATGATATGTTCTTATTAGAGGCAACTAAGCGCTTAAATGGCAAAATTGCCTCAACAAAGGCAGCCGATGCGGTGGTGCAAATTGCTGGCTGTGAAACGATTGGGCAATTGCTTTCACAACGTTCTAGGTGGGCGTCCAAAGCTCCACGTTATACAGATGCTACAATAGGTTTGGTTGCAGCTGTCGTTGCTTTTACCCAGGTAGTTTGTTTGGTTGCTTTATTCGTGGGTGTATGGTACCCTCTTTTTCTTCTTGTTTTTTTGCTTAAATTTGTAGTCGATGCTGGCCTAATTGGAAGTGTAATGACGAATCATAACAGCGTTCCCCTCATGCTTTATTACCCTTTTGTGGCAGTAGTATACCCCTTTTATGTAGTACTTGTTTTATTGTTAACCCTTTTCCCAAATCAATGGAAAAAAAGAACTTTGTAACCTTTCTTATTGCCATTATATTGGTTTGTGGCCTAATGGCATGTCAATCCAATGCGTCAAATCAAACCAAGGACACCCAAGTAGAGGTGCCAACGGTGCCTACTTTTAGTGCCGATAGCAGTTATGCCTTTATAAAAGCACAAACCGACTTTGGCGCGCGTGTCCCCAATACAGCAGCTCATCGCTTGTGTGGTGAGTATTTAGTTGCTACTTTAGAAAGATATGGTGCGCAAGTAATTAGCCAATATGCCAAGTTACGTGCTTATGATGGTACCGTTTTGCAAGCACGCAATATAATTGCTTCTTGGAATCCTACCACCCAGAATCGTATTTTTCTGTGTGCCCATTGGGATTCTAGACACATCTGTGACGAGGATGCCATAGAGGCCAATAGGGTGCAACCCGTTATGGGTGCTAACGATGGCGCAAGCGGTGTGGCTGTACTATTAGAAGTAGCTCGTTTGGTTTCGCTTCAACAACCTCATGTTGGTTTAGATATCATTTTGTTTGATGCAGAAGATTATGGCCATAGTGATGTAGAGAACTCTTTTTGCTTGGGTTCTCAATATTGGGCTACCAACCCACACGTTCGCCCTTATAATGCCCAATTTGGTATTTTGTTGGACATGGTAGGCGGCAAAAATCCTGTCTTTGCCAAAGACCAAGTGTCGATGTATTTTGCACCAGATATTGCCAATAAGGTATGGGAAAGAGCCTCTCAGTTAGGTTATGGCCATCTGTTTGTACAGACACAAGGCGGTAGCATCGTAGACGATCATTACTATGTCAACCTATTGGGAAAAATTCCTTGCATTGATATTATCGATTTTAAGGTAGACGCTGGCTTTCCTACAACATGGCATACAACAAACGATGTTCTTGAAAACATAGATAAAAACACCCTACAAGCAGTAGGCACCGTTGTTACACATGTCTTGTACGAACTAAAATAAATACACATCACCAACTCACCGAATCACCATTAAATATGCTCCAACCTTACTTACATAAGGGAATACTAGAATGCGGATTGGACGAAGCAGGCCGTGGCTGTTTGGCAGGTCCTGTTTTTGCTGCCGCCGTTATTTTGCCTCCCGACTTTAATAACGAGCTACTCAACGACTCTAAACAGTTATCGGAGGCCAAACGTTATCAGCTACGTCCCATTATTGAGTGGCAAGCCATAGCTTGGGGTGTAGGTATGGTGATGCCCGATGAAATCGATAAAATTAACATCTTGAACGCTTCTTTTTTGGCCATGCATCGAGCATTGGAGCAGTTAAAAGTGCAGCCGCAGCATTTATTGGTAGACGGAAACAGGTTTAAGACAACCCTTACCATTCCTTATACCTGTGTGGTAAAAGGCGATGCTACGTATCAGTCCATTGCGGCAGCATCCATATTGGCCAAAACCTATCGTGACGATTACATGAATAACCTTGATGCGCAATATCCACAATACCAATGGGCAGTCAACAAGGGTTATCCCACCAAGGTGCATCGTGAAGCCATTCAACAATTCGGCATCACACCGCACCATCGGTTAACATACGGTGGAGTTAAAGGGTATATTAAATAATCTTGTGTGAGTCAATATTCTTGTCTACCTCACCTTCCTTAAATTGCTCAGGATACAATACAATGTAACTGTTTTGGGTAAAGTAGTTGGCCAATTGTTTGGGTAACTTCTCCAATAGAGGATTGTACGATAAACTAGCCTTTCTAGCGGTAATCACAATCAATAAATCGTTGGGTTCTACCGTTCCACTCAAGACTAAGAAATCATCCCAATCGGCTAATATTTGTGATTCTATTTGCGTGCTGTAGCGTTTCTTTTTAGCGTACGTTTTAATGGACTCAAAGGTTTCCTTATTGGTACAGAATCGAATGGATGCGCCTGTCTGACTGGCCAAGGTAAAGATTCTGTCACAGCACATGGTAAAACCGCTCTCAAATTCGGCACGTTCAGGCGCAGCAACCACCAATCGTTTAATGGTAGAAATAGGTTGCACCGACTTGAAAATGCAAATCATTCGGTTCACATTGCTGAGCAACGAATCGGTCATACTGCCCAGAATAGAATCACCTATTCCAATGTTGCTTTTTTGGTGTAAACCAATGATGACGTCCGAGATATTTTTTTCGCGTACAACGTTGATAATGCCACTGGCAATATTAAGGTCGTAGCGCGATATCATTTTTACTTTTGTATCGCTAGCAGCTCCCAATGTGGCTACTTTTTCTAGTAGTTTTTTGCCCGATTGTAACGATTCTTGTGAGTTGTTACAAACCACGTTGAGTGCGTAAATAGGGTGGGCTCCTTTCTTTTCGTTGGTCAAGACAGCCAAATCAACCAACCCATTGATGGTATCGGGATTTGCAACGGGAATCAAGATACGATGCTCGGGTCTATAGGTGTCTTTGTCCTCTTCTTCTTGTGAAGTATTTTGTGTTGCCATCATGCGCGATGCACGTTCCGTTACAATCGAACTGATGGTACAGGTTACCAAAATCATCACAATGGTTCCGTTCAATATTTCGGTAGATAGCAATCGAAGTTCCTCGCCTTCTGATGTGCATCCAATTACGACGTTGTAGGCAATTATAACCGCTGCTAGGGTGGCTGCAGCTTGTGCGTTGCTCAAACCAAATATCATTTTCCCCTCTAATTTGCTCATCCTAAACATCAGCCTGGTAGAAACAGCTGCCCAATATTTGGCTAAGGTTGCTACAACCGTCATAACTGCTGCTACCACTAGTGTGGTGTATCCGTTAAAAATTACCCTAAAATCAACAATCATGCCCACACTAATCAAGAAGAATGGTATAAAGATGGCATTTCCTACAAAATCAATGCGGTTCATCAGTGGAGAGCGCTTAGGAATAAGGCGGTTTAGGTTAATACCTGCCAAAAAGGCTCCAATAATGTATTCAATGCCTGCTAATTTAGCGGCAAACGACGATAAAAAGACAATGGCTAATACAAAGATATATTGGCTGATGCTATCTTCTACCCGTTTAAAGAACCATCTTCCTATGCGTGGAATGAGCACAAACATAAACAGGGCAAAGATGATGTTCGATATGGCAAATTCCAGCCAGAAGAACCAATCAATGCTACCTTGTTTTACAATTTCGAGCGAAATAACCAACACCAACAACGATAGGATGGTGGTAATCATGGTTCCTCCAATGGTAATGGTAACCGAACGATTGCGGCTTACGCCTAGTCGGCTAACAATGGGGTAGGCAATCAGCGTATTGGAGGCGTACATACTGGCCAATACAACGGCAGATAAGATGCAGTATTTTGTAAAGACAATGTGATTAGAGGGTTCTCCACTCTCCCAAATAATATGAGTACATTCACCTGCCGAATTGGTAAAAATATGCTCCATCAGAGGGTATCCCGTTGCAACCCCTAATATCATGGGAATAATAAAGGTTAGAATACCAAATCCTAAACTTTTTCCTTTGTTTCGTTTAAAGTCATCCATGTCCATGTCTACGCCAGCCAAGAACATGATGTAGAGTACACCTACCTGTCCAAATAGTTTAAAACTACTATCGTAGTCAAGTAACCCAACTCCGTGTGGACCTAGAATAACCCCAGCCAATATCAAGCCAACAATGTGCGGAATGCGTATTTTGTTAAAGATAATGGGCGAGAATAAGATAATTCCCAGTACAATAGAGAATATCAGTACAGGGTCTTGTAAGGGTAGTTCAAATAGATGTTGTATGTTTTCCATTTATTATTAAGGGCGTGTTTGTCCGTTTCCTACAATAAGCCATTTATAGGTAGTTAATTCTGGTAATGCCATAGGGCCACGTGCGTGTAGCTTTTGGGTACTGATGCCAATTTCGGCACCCATGCCAAATTGAGCTCCGTCTGTAAAACTAGTAGGAGCGTTGATGTAAACGCAAGCGGCATCGGTTTCGCGTTGAAAACGCAAGATGCTGGCAGCATCTTCGCTAATCATGCATTCGCTGTGTTTTGAACTATAGGTGGCAATGTGTTCAAGTGCTTCGTCTAGGGTAGCAACTGTTTTGATAGCCATGCGCATAGCCATATACTCCTTGCCAAAGCTTTCTTCGTTGGCTTTGGTAAGCAACGACGCAGGGTATTTCCCATCTAAGAACGTAAATGCTTTGGCATCGGCCTCTACAACTACCCCTTTTTGCCCCATTTCGTCGCATAGTGCCATCAAATCAGGCAAGCGTTTTTCGTGAATTACCAAGCAGTCCAAGGCATTGCATACGCTTACGCGGCGTGTTTTGGCATTGGTAATAATGGCTTTGCCCTTTTCAAGGTCGCCAAATTCATCAAAATAGGCATGTACCACGCCAGCACCTGTCTCAATAACAGGTACGCGAGCATTGTCGCGAACGTATTTAATTAGGCCACTACCACCACGAGGAATGATTAAGTCTACGTAGCCTACAGCATTCATCAATTCGGCGGTAGCTTCACGTCCAGCAGGCAATAGGTATACGCAGTTAGTATCAATATTAAACTCAGCAAGAACCTCTTTAATAAGGTTTACAATGGCAACGTTCGAGTTGTACGCATCGGTACCGCCTTTTAAAACGCAAGCATTCCCAGTTTTAAAGCAAAGCGAGAATACGTCAAAGCTTACGTTAGGGCGTGCCTCGTAAATAATACCAATCACGCCAAAGGGTACGCTTTTTTTGCACAATTGCAATCCATTGGGAAGGGTACGTTCTTCTAAGGTTCTGTCCAATGGGTCGGGTAGTGAAGCTACATTTTCAATGTCGCTAGCAATGGCTTCTATGCGCGATTCTGTTAGTTGAAGTCTATCGTATAGTGGATTGCTTGCATCCATAGCAGCCAAATCTTTGGCGTTTTCGGTCAACAAGAAATCAATGTTCTCTCTTGTCTTTTTTGCCAAAGCAAGCAATACGTTGTTTTTTTCTTCGGTCGATAATAAATTTAGCTTTCTAGATGCAGCAAGCACCAATTTTTTCCATGCCATATAGGTTCTCTTTATTGATTTACGCAAATATAGCATTTTTTTTGTGTAATTCAATGAGAACCCCTATAAAACACAAAAGGCAGTCACGCCTGACTACCTATTTGCTAACCTTAAAATCAAATACTATGAAAAAATCACAATGCAAAGATGTAGGGAATTTTTGAAATATGATGCATCGGTATAGATAATTTAACCAAATTGGCTCAAATTTAGCATATTTGTGCAATTTTATTACAAACACACTACAAATACCCTACAAAACTGTTAAAAGTTATCGTAGCAATAGTGTACAATATGCAAATCGTTGGTAGATTATTTCAATAAGTATAGAATACCTATTGCAAGAAGTATTAAGCCAATTTTTATGGCAGCACGTAATAATTGGATAAGCGCATACTTGCCTACCTGTTTGGCTTGTTCTTTGGCAGTTGGTTCAATGTTTATCGTTTGGAATT
>JAZRBL010000160.1:0-15023 GCA_045635045.1 Candidatus Enterocola sp.
GGAGAACAAATTAAACATGATGGTTATACTTTAAAGATTATCAAAGCAACAAAAAATAAAATTGAGTTAATAAAGTTGATAAAAGAAGCCTAAAAATACGCTTTGTTTTGTAAAAAAACATTATCTTCGCACTTTCATATATCGAATATAAAATAATAACACAAATAATTTATGGCAACTTTAGAAAAAATCAGACAAAGAGGCGTGCTGTTGACTTGTATCATTGGTTTTGCCTTGTTTCTTTTTATCTTCACGGGGGTAGATTTTAATACCTTGTTCGGCGAATCACGTACCTTGGTAGGTGAAGTAAACGGACAAAAAATGGAAATTACAGAATTTGAAAAACGTATAGAAGAAGCTAAAACATTTTACCAAATAGAACGTGGCGAAAATAACTTGGACGACCAAGCTACTGCACAAATTCGCGAGTCTGTTTGGAACATGTGGATGCAAGAAGTGCTTTACGGAGATGCTTGTGCCGAAGCCGGTATTGCTGTTTCTGACGACGAGTTGGCCGATCAAATTTTGAGCGATAATCCTAACCCCATGTTGAACAATTTGCGTTTGTTGTTTAACCCAGAAACCAACCGTTTTGATAAAAACATTTTGGTGCAATTGATGCAAATTATTGAGCAAGATCCTGCCAGCGATTATGCTAAATATTGGGCTTACGTAGAAAGAAACATTCGTCTACAATTGCTAGAAAACAAATACAACACCTTGGTTGTTACTGCTATTAACTACAACGATGCTGATGCAAAAGCATTGTACAATGCAAAAAAAGCTGCAAACATTCAATACGTAATGTTGCCATACTACAATCAACCCGATTCGTTGTTTGCAGTAACCGATGCAGAACTAAAAGCTTATTACAACGAAAATATCAACACCTTTAACCAAAAACAAGAACAACGTGTAGTAAAAGTGTTGTCGTTTGCTATTACTCCTTCTGCACAAGACTATGCAGAAACCGAAGCTTGGATTAACGGATTAAAAAATGAATTCGCTACTTCGGCCGATTTTATTGCTATTGCTAACCAAAACTCGGACGTAGCTTATAGCAACGTGGCTGTATCTGAAAAATCGATTGATGCTTCTTTAAAAGATTTTGCTTTTGCTGGTAAAGCAGGCGATGTATTTGGTCCTACTTTGATGGGCGATACCTACAAAATGGCTCGTATTGTAGAAACCGGTATCATGGCTCCCGATTCGGTAAAAGTACGTCATATTTTGGTGCAAGATGCTGATGCAGAAAAAACCAAACGCCTAGCCGATAGCTTGGTGGCTGTATTGAAAGGTGGCGCGGATTTTGCTACTGTTGCTAAAAACTACTCGTTGGCTGGAACCGCGCAAAACGGTGGCGACTTGGGTTGGTTTAAAGAAGGCGAAATTGATGCAGCCTTTAGCGCAGAATGCTTTAAAGCTAAAACCAACGAAATCTTTACTTTCCCTATGGGTACTGCTATTCAAATTGCACAAGTAACCGAAACAACCAAACCTGTTAGCAAAGTAAAAATTTGCGTATTGCAACGCAAGGTAGAAGCTGGCTCGCAAACCTATGGTGCTATCTATGGTCAAGCTAGCCAATACATCGCTCAAAACAATACGGCTACTGCTTTTGTAGACAGTGCTCGTGCCGATAAAGGTTTGTACATTCGTACCTATACCATTGGTAAAAACGATGCTCGTTTGGGTAACCTAGAAAATTCGCGTCAGTTGATTCGTTGGGCATTTGGTAAAGATGCAGGCGATGTTTGTGAAGAAGTATACGAATGCGGCAAAAACTTTGTGATTGCTATGGTTGACGAAGTGATTCCTGAAGGTAAAAAATCGTTCGAAACCGTTAAAACACAAGTGAAAGCAGCCGTTATTCAAGACAAAAAAGGCGATAAGATGATTGAAGATATGAAAGCTGCTGGCGACAACCTAGCTGCTTTGGGTGCTGTGTCGAGCGCACAAAACGTATCGCTATCGTCTGCCTTTATTCCTAATATTGGTCGCGAACCTATGGTAGCTGGATGCATCCCTGCTTTGTTGCAAACCAAACAAATTCAATACGTAAAAGGTAACATGGGTGTGTTCGCTATTAAATTGGTAGCAGAAGTGCCTCAAGCAGAATTTAATGCTGCTAACGAAATTCAAGAATACGCTAACCGTAACCCATTTGTGTATACCACTTTTGAATCGTTAAAAAACAATGCAAAAATTATTGATAACCGCATTAATTTTTATTAACGAGTAAAGCGGTAAAATGATAGAAACCGAGATGAATGTCTCGGTTTTTTTTGTCTATATTTGCTTAACTTTAGGTTATTATGTCTATTTCGCAATTAAATGAGTCGCAAAAAGCGGCAGTCATGTATAACGAGGGTCCTTCGTTGGTGATTGCTGGGGCTGGATCGGGTAAAACCCGGGTCCTTACCTATAAAATTGCCTATTTGCTAGAGGTGGTAGGATTAAAGCCTTACCAAATTATGGCGCTTACGTTTACCAACAAGGCCGCGCGCGAAATGAAAGAACGTATTGGGCAAATGGTAGGACCCGACAAGGCTAATTATCTGGCCATGGGTACGTTTCACTCCCAATTTTCTAAGATATTACGTACCGAGTCGCAATACATAGGCTTGCCTTCTAACTTTACGGTTTACGATACGGCCGATACCAAAAACCTAATCAAGTCGATTGTAAAAGAAATGCAATTGGACGAGAAAACCTACAAACCATCGGTTGTATTGTCGCGTATATCGTCGGCAAAAAACAAGATGGTGATGCCCGAGCACTACGATGATGCGCACGGACGGTCGGCCGATTTTATGATGCGCATTCCCAAGGTAAAAGATATTTACATTGAATACCAACGCCGACTAAAACAAGCCGGAGCCATGGATTTTGATGATATGTTGTGCTTAACCAATCAGCTGTTTGCACAGCACCCCGAGGTATTAGAAAAGTACCAAGACAGGTTCCAATATATTTTAGTAGATGAGTACCAAGATACCAACTATGCGCAGTATTTGGTATTAAAGGCTTTGGCGGCTAAACATCGCCGTATTTGCGTGGTGGGCGACGATTCGCAAAGTATTTATGCGTTTCGTGGGGCAGATATTAGCAATATTCTGTACTTCCAAAAGCAGTACCCCGAGTCTAAATTGTTTAAGCTAGAGCAAAATTATCGTTCTACTAAATATTTGGTAGAGGCGGCCAATAGCTTAATTGCTCATAATAAAGGACGTATTCCTAAAAAGGTTTTTTCTGAAAACCAACAGGGCGACCCTATTAAGGTGTTGGAGGCTTATTCGGATATAGAAGAGGCCAATATGGTGGCCTTACGCGTGCAAGGCTTGTTACGTAACCGCGAAGAGACCCCCGGCGAGGTGGTCGTGTTGTACCGCATCAATGCACAATCGCGTGTAATAGAAGATGCTTTCCGTTCGCAAGGTATCCCTTATAAAATATACGGAGGACAATCGTTCTATCAGCGTAAAATAATTAAAGATGTGCTGGCGTACATGCGTTTGTTGGTTAATCCATCGGACGAGGAAGCCTTTAAGCGTTGCATTAACTTTCCGGCTCGTGGCATTGGAGACACCACGGTGAGCAAAGTAAAAGACGTGGCCAATACGCAGCAGGTTTCGCTTTTTGAAGTTGCGTCGAATCCATTGGCGTATAATTTGTCGGTTAATCAAGGAACGGCTCGTAAGTTAACGCAGTTTGCCCATTCGCTAAGTGACATTGCTGCGGTAATGGAAGAAAAAGATGCCTATCAGATTGCCGAAGAAATTCTTCAGTTTTCTGGCATCACTACCTTGTTGCACGCTACGCACGATATTGAGTCGGAAACCGATTTGCAGAACATAGATGCGTTGCTTACGGGCATTAGAGAGTACGTAGACAAACGCATGGAAGAAGAAGGTGTGTCGCCTACCTTGGCCGAATACTTAACCGAGGTTTCGTTGCTAACGGATGCCGATACCGATCAAGATGATGGTGTAGAGCGCGTTACTTTGATGACGGTGCATGCAGCTAAAGGGCTAGAATACAATACGGTATTTGTAGTGGGTTTGGAAGAGGAGTTATTTCCTAGTACCCGCGATGGCGAAACATCCGAAGGCATAGAAGAGGAACGCAGATTGTTGTATGTGGCCATTACGCGTGCCAAAAAACGTTGTTATTTGTTCTATGCTAAATCGCGTTTTCGCAATGGAAAAACCAACTATACCATGCCAAGTAGGTTTATTGCAGAAATTGATACCCGTTGTTTGCAAGTAAATGGCAAACGCCAAAATACGTACGATTTTGGTAAAAAAGACGATAGCTTCTTTACTAGAAGCTCTTATTCGGGGGTACGTAGCATGCCCGGAACGATAAGAAGGGGATTGCCTACGCAAATGCGCCCTTCGCCTGTTTCACGCCCTTCTCAGGTAAGCAGCCCAGCTGCGCCAACAACCTCTGCAACGGGCTTTGGAACGGTAACAGACGTGTCGGTTGGGCAACGTATATTGCACGAACGTTTTGGGCAAGGTGTGGTGATTCATGCAGAGACATCGGCCGACGGAAAACGCATTCGTGTTCAGTTTGAACACTCGGGCGAACGTTTGTTGCTATTAAAATTTGCCAAAATTAAATTGATTTAAGTTTGCGTCGTTTTCTATTCATAGTAGTAACCTGTATGGCTATGGCAACCTCTGCTTGGGCTGCTAATAGGGTGCATGGCTATGTAAGGGCCGAAAATGGCGATTTAATTCCTTATGTAGACGTGTCTATTCCTGCCGAAAATTGGTATACCTTAACCGACTCGTTGGGTGGGTATGAGGTATTTACCGATAACGATACGGTATGGATAGAGTTTTCGCATGTAGGATACAAAAAGGAGCGCAAGTTTTTTGATTTTTCGGACAAAAAGCGTACTGATAGGCGCATGGACTTATTTTTGCGCGAGGATACCCAAAATTTGTCGGATATTAACGTGCAAGGCAGCAAACTGCAACATTCTATGTCGCAATCGCTGGATATTACCAAGCTAGAGGTAATGCCTACGGCCAATGTGGGAGGCATTGAATCGTTGGTAAAAACCTTTCAGGGGGTTAGCTCTAACAACGAGCTGAGTTCGCAGTATTCGGTACGAGGGGGTAGTTACGACGAAAACAGCGTATATGTAAACGGTATAGAGGTGTATAGGCCCTATTTGGTGCGTACCGGTGAGCAAGAAGGGTTGAGTTTTGTGAACCCCGATATGGCAGGTAATGTGCAGTTTTCGGCAGGTGGTTTTGATGCCAAATATGGCGATAAATTATCGTCTGTATTAGAAATTACCTACCGCAGGCCCTATCGTTTTGAAGCCGGCATTGGGGGTAGTTTTATGGGAGCAACGGCCTATATTGGCTCGTCCAACGAAAAATACAGCCAAATACACGGTTTTAGGTACAAAAATGCGTCTTGGTTGTTGGGTACGCTTCAGACCAGTGGCGAGTACGACCCCAACTTTTTGGACTATCAAACCTATATTACTTACAAACCTCACCCAAAAGTAGAATTAGGATTTTTGGCCAATTTATCGCAAAATACCTATAATTTTAAACCTCAAACCCGTTCTACTACTTTTGGAACCATGGGCGATTTGCAAAACTTTACCGTGTATTTTTCTGGTAAAGAGCAAGATAGATTTAGAACGGCTTTTGGAGCCTTGTCGGCAGTGTATAAACCCACCGAAAGATGGAAACTGGGTTTGACGGTTTCTGCCTTTTATACCGACGAGCGAATTAGCTACGATATAGAGGGAGAGTACTGGCTGAATAAAGTGTACTCTACCGATGGTATGATGGGCGAGCAAACAGGGGTAGGAAACTATTACGAGCATGCCCGCAATCAAATGAACTCGCTGGTAATTAAAGCAGCGCACGACGGGTCGGTAAAACTAACCGAGCACAATACCTTGTCGTGGGGGGTAGATTTTACCCAAGAAATGGTAGATGAAACCATTAGTGAATGGGAAATGCGCGATTCGTCGGGTTATTCTGTGCCTTACCACGCTACCAACCCCTCTTTGTATTATAGTTTGCAGTCGGCCAACAAGTTAAACGATTTTAGAATCAGGGGCTACGTGCAAGACGAGTATCGTTGGCATTTGCGCAAAGGCGGTATTATGTCGTTTAATGGGGGCGTTCGTTTTAATTATTGGTCGTTTAACAACGAGGCAACGGTAAGTCCTCGTTTGGTAATTGCTTATTTTCCCGACATCAAACCCGATATTCGTTTCCGTTTTGCTACGGGATTGTATTATCAATCGCCAGGTTATAAAGAAATTAAAGATACTGTAACCATTGATGGTCAGTTAACAACTTACCTGAATAAGAACATTAAGTCGCAACGGTCGTTGCAATTTATTGCCGGAATGGATTATTACTATCAGTTTATGCGCCATCCTTTTAAGTTGTCGCTAGAGGTGTATTACAAGCACCTAAATACTATCAATCCATACGCGGTAGATAATATGAAAATTACCTATATGGGCCGAAACGATGCCCATGGCTATGCGGCAGGTTTGGATGTTAAGTTGTTTGGCGAGATGGTGCCTGGCGTTGATTCTTGGTTAGGTTTTTCGCTGATGCGTACCATGGAGAGCGTGGTGGGGCAAGATAATAAATACGTACCACGTCCCACCGATCAGCTGTACAACATTTCGCTCTTTTTTCAGGATTACGTACCAGGGCTGCCTCAGTACCGTGTGCATGTGCTCTTTAACTGGGCCCAAGGCTTGCCTGTAAGGGCTCCTGGTGCTATGCAGTCGTCTAGCACCTTGCGTGCGCCCGATTATAGAAGGGTTGACCTAGGGGTGTCGCGTGTATTTGAAAAAGGCAAAGACCCTTGGATGGGTAGAGGCTTTTTTAAGCCCTTTAGGCAAATTTTGGTGGCTTTTGAGGTGCTTAATTTGTTTGGATTTAATAATGTGAACTCGTATTATTGGGTGTCGACCATAGCCAGCGATGTGCAGTATGCTGTACCTAACTATTTGACGGGCAGACAGTTTAACTTAAAAATTCATTTTAAATTTTAATATGTATAATTTGGTTTTTTGGCTCATTATAGCCTTTGTGTTAATTGAGTTTGTAATTGCACGCAGTGTGTCGTATTTAAATGCCAGTTGGTTTGGCAAACCCATTCCTTCTATATTAGAGGGTGTTTTTGACCAAGAGAAATACCAAAAACAGCAAGCTTATTCTATGACGAATTATCGTTTTGCTTTTTTAAATTCGATTTTTTCAATCCTTATTTCGTTGCTTACCTTGGGTTTTGGCCTATACGGTATGTTAGACGAATACTTGCGCCAATGGTTGGAGTACGAGGTGTGGTTGTGCTTGGCCTTTTTTGGCGTTATTATGGTGGCAAATGCCCTTATCGATATTCCGTTTGACTACTATCGTACCTTTGTTATCGAAGAAAAATTTGGTTTTAATAAGGCTACCCAAAAAGTATTTTGGGGCGATCAACTAAAAGGCATGCTTTTGTCGGCTGCAATGGGAGGTGTTATTTTGGGCTTAATTACCTTAATATATACCCTTATACCCGATTATTTTTGGTTGGTAGCTTGGGGAGTAGTATCGGCTTTTTCGCTGTTTATGACCATGTTCTATTCGGAGTGGATTGTGCCCTTGTTTAACAAACAAACTCCACTAGAAGAGGGCGAATTGCGTGATGCTATTGAAGGATTTGCGCAAAAAGCCGGCTTTGAACTAACCAATATTTACGTCATTGACGGTTCAAAACGTTCTACCAAGGCCAATGCGTATTTTAGTGGTTTGGGCAGTAAAAAACGCATTGTTTTGTACGATACCCTTATTAAGGAGTTGTCTACCCAAGAGATTGTGGCTGTGTTGGCACACGAAATTGGCCATTATAAACACAAACATACGCGTAGTATGATGGCGCTTTCGTTGATGAGTAATTTGTTGATGTTTGCTTTGTTGGGATATTTTGTAGCCAGTCCAGAATTGTCTATGGCTATGGGTGGCAAACAAGCCTCGTTCCATTTAGGCATTATGGCGTTTGGTATTTTGTATTCGCCAGTTTCTATGGTATTGGGATTGGCATTGCACGCTTTTTCGCGTCGCAACGAGTATCAGGCCGATGCATTTGCCGCCTCGTTTGGTTTGGGTGACGATTTGATTAATGCACTTAAAAAACTATCGTCTACCGCCTTATCTAACTTGCAACCTCACCCTGCGTATGTTTTTGTACATTATTCGCATCCCACCTTGTTGCAACGAATGATGGCTATAAAAGGCGAAACTAACTAGGCGTGTTTTTTTAGGTACGCTGCTACGCCATCTAGCAAATTCTCTAGGTTGTAGAAAGTATCTTCGTATAAAGAATTGGTAAACTTCCACTTGATGGGGTCGGTTGATAGCAAGGTAATGCTACAATCGGCCTCTTCTTTTAGGGTATATCCCATGCGTTCTAATGTGCGTTGGGTCCAATAAAGGACTTTGCTGTTTTCTCCCATTAAGCGTATGGGAATATTTTTTTGCTGGTATTTTACCCTAAAATTGCCAATGCTATCGTCAAAATAAAATTGGTTGGGGGTAAAGGCTTTGTCGATGTAACCACTTAAAATCATATCTTCTGGGATGCCTCTTTTTATGCCAGCTGCTGTAAGTAGCCATAGCTTATCGCAAACCTGTAGGGCCAATTCTAGCTCGTGGGTAGAAAGCAAAATGGCTTTTTTGGTGTGAGAGGCAAGTTGCTGCAATAGCATCATAATGTCGATGGTATTGGGCAAATCGAGGTGAGCTGTAGGCTCGTCTAAAAAGATAATGGGGGTGTCTTGTGCCAAGGCTTTGGCTATCATTACCCGTTGTTTTTCGCCATCGGATAGTTCGTTATAAAAACAATGTGATTTATGCGATAGGTGTACTTGTTGAATGGATTTTGTAACAATTTGATGGTCTTTTTCTTGCAATTTACCTGCCCAATTGGTGTGCGGGAAACGCCCCATTTCTACCAATTGTTGAACCGTAAGCGATTGGGTGTTGATGCGGTCTGTTAGTACCACCGCAATCAATTTGGCACGCTGTGTTTGGCTTAGCTGGCTTAGCGGTGTGTTGTTGATGTAGATAGAACCATCTAGGGTGGGTTGCAAGCCTGCTAATGAACGAATAAGGGTAGATTTTCCGCATCCGTTGGGCCCTATTAGGCCAATCATCTCGCCTGCATGCAACTGCAACATCAGGTTTTGATGCAATACCTTGGTTTTGGAATAGCCAATAGCTAATTTTTTGGTATGAAGCAGGGTATGATTTGTTTCCATTATTGGTGCAAGTGTTTGTTTTTAATAATTACCCATAATATAATAGGTGCGCCAATGAGCGAGCTGATGGCATTAATGGGTAGTGTGTAATCGCTAACGGGCAGTTGGGTAAAGCAGTCGCACAACAGCAAGAGCGATGCCCCTACCAGTATACTAGAGGGGAGTATGGTGCGATGATCGGATGTTTTAAAAATACCTCTTACTATATGAGGAACTGCCATGCCAATAAAGGCAATGGGCCCGGTAAAGGCGGTAATGGTAGCAGCTAGTAAACAAGTAATAAGGATAATCCAAGCACGGGTCCAACCCATAGAAAGTCCCAACCCCAATGCGTAGTTTTCGCCCAACAGCAAGGCATTGAGCTTTTTAGAAAGCAGTAGGGCGGCAAGCAACCCAACAATAACCAGGGGAGTCATTACCGCTAGCATGTCCCAAGTAACAGCGCCAATGCTTCCCATTGACCAAACAATGTACATTTTAAGGGCTTCGGGGTTACTAATGCTTTGCAGTACATGAATAAGTGCACCGGCTATGCTACCAAACATCATACCAACTAGTAGTAGCGAAACGGTATCGGATGTTCGGGTAGAAAAAACTAAAACCAGTAGCATTACTACCAATGCGCCCAATATGGCGGCTCCAATTTGTAACCAAATATTGCCAATAAGAAAGGCGGGTAGTAACGAACTGCCTAGCAATAATAAAGCCACGCCCAATCCTGCACCCGAACTAATGCCCAGTACGTACGGACCGGCCAGTGGGTTGGCAAAGAGGGTTTGCATAAGTACACCAGCAACGGCTAACCCTGCTCCGGCTATGCATGCTGTAATGGCCTTGGGTAATCGAAAGTTGTAAAGGATGCCTGTGAGCGCATCGGTGGATGGGCTGGACATGCTGATAGCTTCCCACAGCGTATTGGGGCTAATAAAGATGCTGCCTAAACAGATGTCGGCTAGTAATAACCCCAAAAACAGAATTACTAAACTGCTGTATATAACGGTATTATAACGGTTTCTCATGGTAGAGGCGCTATGTAATAGGTGGTGTCGTTGGGTAATAATTCGGGATGACTTATAAGCAATAAGTCTTGTAAAAGCATGTGGGGGTATACCATGGCACTCTCCCAAAAATCGTTGCCGCCTTGGGGGGTGATGTGTTTGCGATAATGGTATAATTGCTTGTTTTTAACGGCTTTAAATTGGGTAAGTCGTGGGTCTATTTGTAGCAGTTCTTGCGTGCTATTCGCATCAATGCCCACCCAAATGTCGGCTTGGTTAAAATAGTACCAAACCGTTTCGAACGACAAGGGTAAACTGCTGGTTTCTGACGTTTTGCTAAAATAGTACGCCACTTGCGCATCTTTAAACAGCTGTCCCATAAAACTTTGTCCGCCTGGCATGTACCAAGTGGCTTTGTAGGGTAGCCCGCTCATGATGCTGGGTTGGTGGGTGGCGGTTTGGGCTAGTTGGCAAAGGGATTTGTAGCGTTGAACGGTAGTGTTAAACAAACTGTCGGCTTGCTCTTTGCAACCGTATAATAAACCGTATACCTTAATCCACTCGGCGCGAGCTAGTAGGTTGGCTTCGGCCCATTCGGTGGTAGGTAGCACGGCAATGCCCATTTGTTGGAGTCGTTCTGTTTGTACATCGCCTTGGGGGTAGCCCGTAAATAAAACCAATTGCGGCGAAAGTAGCAGTATTTTTTCTAGGTCCATTTGGTAAGCATCGCCTAGGTGGGTAACCTGCTTTTGTTGGTAGCGACGTTGTAAGGTGGGACTGTAGAATAGCTGGGGCGATGCGGCACCCACCACGCTTGCTGCTTGGTTAAGGGCATCGATGTACCCCATGTGAGGTGCCGACTGAATGCATACCTTGTTGACGGGAGTAATTACAGAAAACCCATCGCCCGGTGTGGGTATGCTATCGTGCGCTTTGAGGTATATTTTGCCCATGCTTGTATTTTCTTTCCATGGGCTGATAAGCTCTAGGCAAGTGTATTGCTGGTAGTAGTGAATGCGAAAATTTTTGGCGTATAGCAAGGTGTCGCTAGCCCATGGCGCCGCAGAAAACGTTGGGTTGTTTTCTACTGGGCGACAAGCCACAAAGCAGCCTGCTAACCATATAATATAGGTAAGTAGTTTTATGCGCATACCAAAGACAAAGATAGTAGAAAAAAATAAGCCCGCTTCATTTTGCAAGTTAAATATTTGCCTTACCTTTGTTGGTACTTAAAACTAGAACGATGAAGATTGTAATTGTTGGACCCGCACATCCCTACAGAGGTGGCTTGGCTACTTTTAACGAATGCATGGCGCAAGAATACGTTAGGCAAGGACATGATGTGCAAGTGGAGACATTTACGTTGCAATATCCGTCGTTTTTGTTTCCGGGTAAAACCCAATATACTACCGATGCTCCTCCCGTGGGCGTATCTATAAAACGTACGCTTCATACCCTCAATCCGTTTAACTGGCTAAAAGTAGGTAGACGTCTGGCTAAAGAAAAGCCCGATATGGTGTTTTTGCGCTATTGGATGCCGTACATGGCACCTTGCATGGGCGTGTTGGGTAGGTTGATTAGAAAAAACAAGCATACCCGAGTAATTGGCTTGGTCGATAATATTATTCCGCACGAGCGACATATAGGCGATGGTTTTTTGTCGAACTTTTACGTAAAAGGCATGGATGCGTTTGTGGTATTGTCGGATGCGGTAAAAGAGGAGTTGCGACAATTTGATAAAGAGAAACCTTGCTTAGTATTGCCACATCCTACTTACGATCATTACGGAAAATTAATGAGTAAGCAAGATGCAGCTAAGCTGTTGGGTTTAGATGCTTCTGTTAATTACCTATTATTCTTTGGGTTTGTTCGCGATTACAAAGGGTTGGATATTTTGATGCGCGCATACGCCGACAAACGCATGGCAGAGCACAATATTCAGCTAGTGGTAGCAGGCGAGTTTTATAACAATGCCGATAAATACCATGCTTTAGAAAAAGAATTGGGCTTGACAGGAAAAATACATTGGTTTTCTGATTACATTCCAAACGAAGAAGTAACCCGCTTTTTTAGTGTGGCCGATTTGGTGGTACAACCTTATAAAACCGCTACCCAAAGTGGCATTTCGCAAATGGCCTATCATTTTGAAAAGCCCATGGTGGTAACCCATGTGGGTGGTTTGCCAGAAATTGTGCCTCATGGTAAAGTGGGGTATGTGGTGCCTATCGACCCCAAGGCTGTGGCCGATGCCGTGATTGATTTTTACGATCACCATAAAATGGAAGATTTTATTCCTTGTATTAAAGAGGAGAAAAAGAAGTATACGTGGGAGAAGTTTTGTGAGAGTACGAAGGAGATGGTGAATATTTAGTTAGGAGTTAGGAGTTAGGAGTTAGGAGTTGCTGAGCTGGTTGCTGAGCTTGTCGAAGCATTGTCGAAGCATTGCCGAAGGGTAGAGAAGTAGATTGTTGATAAGTTTTTAAAATTTTGTCAGTTAATTATTTGTGTATTTGTAAATAATGTTCTATTTTTGCATTCCGTTTTGAAGAATAATACAAAAACACTATAGCAATGTCAAAAATTTGTCAAATTACCGGTAAAAAAGCCGTTATCGGAAACAATGTTTCTCACTCAAAGAGAAGAACAAAACGTAAGTTTGATGTGAACCTTTTCACTAAAAAATTTTATTGGGTAGAGCAAGATTGCTGGGTAACCCTTAAGGTTTCTGCCAATGGTCTTCGTATTATCAATAAATTAGGTTTGGATGCAGCTATTAAACGTGCTGCTGAAAAAGGTTACCTATAATCGTTAAAATTAGGAGGTTATAACCATGGCAAAGAAAGCAAAAGGAAATAGAGTACAAGTTATTCTAGAGTGCACCGAGCACAAAGAAAGCGGTATGCCAGGCATGTCGCGTTACATCACTACCAAAAATAGAAAAAACACAACTGAACGTTTGGAGTTGATGAAATACAATCCAGTATTGAAAAAAATGACTCTTCACAAAGAAATTAAATAAGATATACTATGGCAAAGAAAACAGTTGCAACGATTCAAAGAGGTGAAGGACGTTCGTTCGCCAAGGTGATTAAAATGGTAAAATCGCCTAAAACTGGTGCTTATATGTTCCAAGAAGAAATTGTTCACAACGACAATGTAAAAGATTTCTTAGCAAAATAATATTTGCTACTACCATACAAAAAGCGACTTCATCAGAAGTCGCTTTTTTTGTTGAATACTTTGTTAAGTGCGTGATTTTCTTTAACTTTGTAAAATAATTTAACATTCGTATATGGGATTCTTTTCGTTTTTTAAAAAAGATAATGCCGAGCAAAAGCAAGAAGTTTTAGACAAAGGTCTTTCCAAAACCAAAGAAAGTGTATTTGGTAAGCTAAAACGTGCCATTGCAGGCAAAGATAAAGTAGACGACGAGGTGTTGGATAACCTAGAAGAGGCGCTTATTACCTCTGACGTAGGTGTAGAAACCACTTTGCGTATTATAGAGCGCATTGAGCAACGCGTAGCGCACGATAAATACATGGATACGGCAGAATTGCATCAAATTCTTTGCGATGAAGTGATTGCCTTGTTAGCAGAAAATAACATGGAAGATTTTGCCGAATTGGACATTGATACATCCGAAAACCCCTACGTCATTTTGGTGGTAGGTGTTAATGGTGTAGGTAAAACCACTACCATTGGCAAATTGGCTTATCAATTTACCAAGGCGGGTAAAAAAGTATACCTAGGTGCTGCCGATACCTTCCGTGCTGCTGCTGTAGAGCAGTTGGTAATATGGGGCGAGCGAGTGGGTGTGCCCGTTATTAAGCAAAAAATGGGTGCCGACCCTGCATCGGTAGCTTACGATACCTTGGCATCGGCCAAAGCCAACAAAGCCGATGTGGTGATTATTGATACCGCAGGTCGTTTGCACAACAAGGTGAACTTGATGAACGAGCTTACCAAAATTAGAAACGTGATGCAAAAACTAGTGCCCGACTCACCCCACGATGTGATGTTGGTGTTGGACGGATCTACTGGTCAAAATGCTTTTGAACAAGCCAAACAATTTACCAAAGCAACCCAAATTAGCTCGTTGGCCGTTACCAAACTAGACGGTACTGCCAAGGGTGGGGTGGTAATTGGTATTTCGGACCAATTTAAAATACCCGTTAAGTATATTGGTTTGGGTGAACAAATGGAAGATTTACAACTGTTTGATAAACAATCGTTTGTAAAATCGTTGTTGGGTAAAATTACCGAATAGTATGAAACTACCAGTAGTAGATTTTATAACCCTAGGTTGTTCTAAAAACTTGGTCGATACCGAGAACTTAATGACCAAGTTTAAACAAGCCGGTTTTTTGGTAACGCACGATGCCGAAAAACCCAAAGGTAAAATTGTGGTAGTAAATACCTGCGGTTTTATTGGCGATGCCAAAGAAGAAAGCATCGAAGTAATTTTGCAACAAGCCCTGCGTAAACAACAAGAAAAGATCGATAAGTTGTTTGTAATGGGTTGTTTGTCTGAACGTTACAGAAACGAGCTAACAGCAGAAATTCCAGAGGTAGATGCCTTTTACGGAAAATTTGATTTTGATGAGATACTAGCGCAATTAAAAGCCGATATGCCTGCAGTGGCTACTTGCGGGGCACGTCATATTACTACCCCTAAACACTACGCTTACATTAAAATAGCCGAGGGTTGCAACCGCGCCTGT
>JAZRBL010000161.1:0-5377 GCA_045635045.1 Candidatus Enterocola sp.
GCAGCACCTCTCCACGATAAAACGCGGCGGCTTGGCCGGGTGCGATGGCTGTTAGAGGTTCATGAAGGTGAACAAGCAAGGTATTATCGGGCTGAAGCGTAACGGTACAGCGATTTTCTTGTTTTCGGTAGCGAATTTTAACAACAACATCCTCTTTGCCTAAAAGTTGCAATGGGTTGATGATGTTCCAATCCTTCAAGCTCATCTCTGTGCGCTCTAACGACTTCAAATCGCCAAGTACTACTTTGTTTTCTGCCGGCACAATCTCCTTTACAAAAACTACCTTATTAAGGTTGATTCCCAAACCTCGCCTTTGACCAATGGTATAAAACGGATAGCCCTGGTGCCAACCTATAAAATTCCCCATCATATCAACAAACTTACCCTTCTGAATAGCCTCTGATGGAACATTATCACTCAGAAAAGAACGATAATCCATCGGACAGAAGCATACGCCAATACTGTCTTTCTTGTGCGCAGCTTTGGTAAAACCTCGCTCTTGGGCAATTGCACGCACGCGCTGTTTGGTCAGTTCGCCCAGCGGTAAAATCATTCTATCTAAAATAGCTTGCGGCAAGCCCCACAAGAAAAACGATTGGTTTTTATCCTCGTCGACACCATTGATAATGTGCCAAAAACCATCCACTTTTTGTTTTTGAACATAATGACCTGTAGCCAGGTAACAAATGCCCATTTCGTCGGCCATTTGACGGAGCAAAGGCCACTTTAAGTAGTTGTTACAAAGAGTACAAGGCACAGGAGTATGCCCTGCCATATATTCGCGTATAAAGTAGTCGATGATGGTAGATTGAAAGCGTTCGCGCTGATCTGAAACAATATGCTGAATACCCAATCGATGACACAACTGGCGCGCATCGTCAAGGTACTCGGTGCTACCATCTTTCTCGTAGAAACGGAAGGTTACACCAACCACCTCGTACCCAGCATCTTGCAGTAGCAGTGCCGCCACAGAACTATCTGTACCGCCACTCATCCCTAACAAAACCCTTTTGTTTACTTTCATACAACAAAGATAGCAAGAAAAAGGGATTTTTTCGCAACTAAAGTTGCTCAAAGATCCCATTCTCTGCCACGGGCGTCCCTGCAAGCGTATTCTTTCAGGGCAAACATTCATGCTACGCATATTTTTACACCCGAATCCCTCTCTTGAGCAAGCTCAACGAGGGAAGGGCATAAAAAAACATCGCAAAATAATTTGCGATGTTTGCCCTGACCGAAGTCAACTTGCGGAAAGAGAGGGATTCGAACCCCCGGTACAGTTACCCGTACACCGCATTTCGAGTGCGGCCCATTCGACCACTCTGGCATCTTTCCAAAAGCACTGCAAAGATAGAACATTTTTTCTCTTTTCTCGCAACTTTCTCCCAAAAAAACTTTTACTCACTAATAAAAAAATAGATCACTACTCTCTACTCTCAACTATTTTTTATACCTTTGTAACAATGTAACAAAACAAACAAAACTATGGCAGTTATAAAACCTTTCAAGGGCATTCGCCCTCCAAAAGCACTTGTAGAGCAAGTAGCTTCTCGTCCTTACGACGTTCTTAACTCTGACGAAGCACGTGCCGAAGCAGAAGGCAACGAAAAATCGCTTTACCACATCATCAAACCAGAAATTGACTTCCCCATCGGCACCGACGAACACGACCCTGCCGTATATACCAAAGCCGCCGAAAATTTCCAAAAATTCCAAGACAACGGCTGGTTGGTACAAGACAACAAAGAAAACTACTACGTGTATGCTGAAAGCATGAACGGCAAAACCCAATACGGTTTGGTTGTTTGTGCAGCCGTAGAAGATTACATGACCGGTAACATCAAAAAACACGAGCTTACCCGTCGCGACAAAGAAGAAGACCGCATGAAACACGTGCGCGTTAACAACGCCAACGTAGAACCTGTGTTCTTTGCTTACCCACACCAAGACGAACTAGACGCTATTGTAGCCGAAGTTACCAGCAAAGAAGCTGAATACGATTTTGTGGCTCCCGATGGTTTTGGTCACCACTTCTGGGTAATCGATAACGAAGCTACCATTGCCCGCATTACCGAATTGTTTGCTGCTATTCCTTCTATGTATATTGCCGATGGTCACCACCGTAGCGCTGCAGCTGCATTGGTAGGCGACGAAAAACGCCGTCAAAACCCCAACCACCAAGGCGACGAAGAATACAACTACTTCTTGGCAGTATGTTTCCCCGACAACCAACTAAACATCATCGACTACAACCGCGTAGTAAAAGATTTGAATGGTTTATCGGACGAAGCTTTCTTGCAAGCCCTAACTGCAAACTTTGACGTACAAGAAATGGGCGAAGAAATTTACAAACCCAATGCACTACATAATTTCTCGCTTTATTTGAGCGGTAAATGGTACTCGCTAACCGCAAAAGAAGGCACCTACAACGATAACGATCCTATTGGCGTATTGGACGTAACCATTTCGTCAAACCTAATTTTGGACGAAATTTTGGGCATCAAAGACCTTCGCAGCGACAAACGCATTGACTTTGTAGGCGGTATTCGCGGTTTGGGCGAATTGAAAAAACGCGTAGACAGCGGCGAAATGAAAGTGGCTTTGGCACTTTACCCTGTTTCGATGAAACAACTTATCGATATTGCCGACACAGGCAACATCATGCCTCCTAAAACCACTTGGTTTGAACCTAAATTGCGTTCGGGATTAGTTATCCACAAGTTGGTGTAATCACTAAACGACTAAACAACTAAACGACTAAACAATATAATATGAAAAGCAACGGTTTAGTATCCATTACCGATTACAGCAAAGAAGACATTTTGCGTATTTTGGATTTGGCAGAACAATTTGAAAAGAACCCCAATACACACTTATTGGAAGGAAAATTGGTAGCCACCTTGTTTTTTGAGCCATCTACCCGCACCCGACTCAGTTTTGAAACGGCTGTTAACCGATTGGGTGGCCGAATTATTGGTTTTTCGGATGCTGCCACCTCTAGCTCATCAAAAGGCGAAAGCTTAAAAGATACCATAAAAATGGTAAGCAACTACGTTGACCTTATCATTATGCGTCATCCCGTAGAAGGAGCCGCTCGTTATGCATCGGAAGTAGCTAGTGTACCAGTAATTAATGCGGGCGACGGTGCCAACCAACACCCCACCCAAACCATGCTCGACTTGTACTCTATCAAAAAAACACAAGGCACTTTAAACAACCTTACCCTTAGCATGGTGGGCGACTTAAAATACGGACGCACCGTACACTCGTTGCTTATGGCCATGCGCTACTTCAATCCTCGCTACAACTTTGTATCGCCACCCGAATTGCGCATTCCAGAACAATATAAAGTATTCTGCAAAGAAAACGGCATTGAATACCACGAGTACGAGGACATGAACCAAATTTTAAGTGAGTCGGATATTTTGTACATGACACGTGTACAACAAGAACGTTTTACAGACCCCATGGAATACGAAAAGGTACGCAATACCTACACCCTTCATAACGCCATGCTAGAAGGAACCAAAGATAATTTGCGTATTTTGCATCCACTTCCACGCATTACCGAAATTGCCGAAGACGTAGATGACAATCCAAAAGCCTATTATTTTGAACAAGCCAAAAACGGAGTTTACGCGCGCCAAGCCGTTATCTGCTCCATTTTAGGATTGGTATAGTCCATCAATTTCGATTAGTCGATTAGTCAATAAAATATGAAAGCAAGTAAAACAGAATTAGTAGTACGTGCCTTAGAAAACGGTACGGTTATTGACCACATACCTGCCAAAAGACTCTTTAAGGTAGTTAGCCTCTTGCATTTGGACGAAACAGAAGACCAAATTACCATTGGCAACAACTTACGCAGCGACAAATTGGGCACCAAAGGTGTTTTAAAAATTGCCGATAGGTATTTAGATACCGAAGAGCTAAACAAATTGGCCATTATTGCCCCCAACGCACACATTAGCATCATCAAAGATTTTCAGGTAGTAGAAAAAGTACGTTTAGACATACCCGAAGACATTATGGATGTACTTCAGTGCGTTAACCCCATGTGCGTTACCAACAAAGAGCACGTTAAAACACATTTTCACCTTATCGACAAAGAAAAAGGCACCGTAAAATGCCACTATTGCGAACGAGTTATTAACCGCGAAGACTGCATTTTAAAATGAGCAAAGTAAACTGGAAACCCGGCACACTTATCTACCCGCTTCCTGCCCTTATGGTAAGCTGTGGCCAAAATGAGGCAGATTATAACATCATTACCGTAAGTTGGACTGGTACCATTTGCTCCGACCCTGCCATGTGCTACATTTCGGTACGCAAATCGCGTCACTCGTACAACCTTATTAAAGAAAGCGGTTGTTTTGTACTCAACCTAACTACCGAAGCCTTGGCCTATGCTACCGACTGGTGTGGCGTAAAATCGGGCAAAGACGTAAACAAATTTGCCGAAATGAAACTAACCGCAGCGCCTGCTCAAAAAGTAAAAGCCCCTATTATTGTCGAGTCGCCCCTCAACATCGAATGCGAGGTGGTAGAAATAAAAGAATTGGGCACGCACGATATGTTTATTGCCAAAGTAGTGAACATTCAGGCCGACACCCAGTACATTGATCCTAAAACCGATGCTTTTGACCTAGAAGCCGCTAAACTTTTAGCCTATAGCCATGGTCAATACTATCAGTTAGGAAACCGTATCGGCAAATTTGGATGGTCGGTACAAAAAAAGAAATGATATGAAAAGATTTGGAATCATTGCCCTTTTATGCTGTTTTGCCACCCTGCTTTTTGCCGAAGTAAACCAAGAAGCCGTAGCTTTGCTAGACAAAACTTCCAACCTTTACAAAAACTCTACGGGCACCGAAATGTCGCTCAAAATTAGCATCGACGACGCACAAACAGGTCAAAAAACATCGGTCAATGGCAATTTAAAAACGCGCGACAAACGATTTGTACTTACCACATCGTTTGCCACCATGAACTTTGATGGCACCAATTTGTACATCTACCAACCCGAGGTAAACGAAATTACCATTAGCAGTCCTGCCGAAAATGAAATTAGCGACATGGACCCTACCCAAATTATGAGCATGTACAGCGAGGGATACCAAATTCCCAAGCCCGAGTACATTACAGAGAATGGTAAAAAAATAGCCATTGTAAGTTTGTACCCCGAAGACAAGGCAGAAGATTTTCATCGCTTATAAGTCGGAGGCCAAGCGGTCTTAGGAAGACAAGGATTTGGTTCAACTCCTTGGCTCACAGAACGACATGGCTACGATCCGACTTTACATTACAGAGAATGGTAAAAAAATAGCCATTGTAAGTTTGTACCCCGAAGACAAGGCAGAAGATTTTCATCGCTTAT
>JAZRBL010000162.1:0-4436 GCA_045635045.1 Candidatus Enterocola sp.
GGCAATTAGCGAGCTCAAAAGTGCTTCGTTAAAGTCGTCGCCAATGCAACCTACCTCGCCAGTAGAAGCCATATCTACACCCAAAATTGGGTCGGCTTTGTGCAAACGAGCAAACGAGAATTGCGATGCTTTAACACCGATGTGTTCAATATCGAATACAGACGATTCAGGTTTGGTATAAGGTGCATCCAACATGATGCGGGTTGCCGTTTCAATAAAGTTGCGGTTCAATACTTTCGATACAAATGGGAACGAACGCGATGCACGCAAGTTACATTCAATTACTTTAATATCGTTGTTTTTAGCCAAGTATTGAATATTGAAAGGACCGGTAATTTGCAAGGCTTTGGCAATTTGTTTCGATACCTTTTTAATACGACGCATAGTTTCGAAGTAGATGTTTTGTGCAGGGAACACCAAAGTAGCGTCGCCCGAGTGAACACCAGCAAACTCTACGTGTTCCGAAATAGCGTATTCTACTACTTCGCCGTTTTTAGCTACCGCATCAAATTCAATTTCTTTGGCATTTTGCAAGAATTGCGAAACCACTACAGGGTGTTCTTTCGATACATTAGCCGCCATGCTCAAGAAATTGTGAACTTGTTCATGGTCGTAGCATACGTTCATCGCAGCACCCGAAAGCACATACGAAGGACGAATCAATACAGGATAACCTACTTCTTCAATAAATTGGTCAATATCTTCGAAGCTGGTTAGCTCACGCCAACGAGGTTGGTCAATGCCCATGCTATCTAGCATAGCCGAGAATTTATGACGGTCTTCGGCACGGTCGATGTTTTGAGCTTTGGTACCCAAAATAGGTACGTTTTGACGATCCAACTTCATAGCCAAGTTGTTAGGAATTTGACCACCCATCGAGATGATAACACCTTTAGGATTTTCCAAATTCAACACGTCCATTACGCGTTCAAACGACAACTCGTCAAAATACAAACGGTCGCACATATCGTAGTCGGTCGATACGGTTTCTGGGTTGTAGTTAATCATTACCGATTGATAACCCAATTTACGAGCAGTTTGTACAGCGTTTACACTACACCAGTCAAACTCAACCGACGAACCAATACGGTAAGCACCCGAGCCCAATACCACGATGGCTTCTTTGCCTGTATTAGCAGGGGTATAGTTTTGATCGGTTCCGTAAGTCATGTATAGGTAGTTGGTCAATTCTGGATGTTCCGATGCAATGGTATTGATGCGGCATACCGATGGTTTGATATCCATCGACAAACGATGTTTACGCACACGCAACATTTCTGCTTCCATGTTGCCAGCAGGATTTTCTACGTAACGAGCAATTTGGAAGTCAGAGAAGCCCAAGCGTTTTGCTTCTTTAATAACATCGGCAGGAAGGTCTTCAATTTTGTTGTAAGAAGACAAGACCAAGGTGTATTTGTAAATATTTTCAAGACCTTTTAAGAACCATGGGTCAATTTTGGTAAGCGCTTCAATTTGCTCTACGGTATAACCGTTTTCGAATGCTTGCGCAATAGCAAAAATACGCATATCGGTTGGGTGCGACAAAGCATAGTCCAAATCGTCAAACTTAACGCCTTGGTTACCCACAAAACCGTGCATGCCTTGGCCAATCATACGAAGACCTTTTTGCATAATTTCTTCGAACGATTTACCAATCGACATAATTTCGCCTACCGATTTCATGGCCGAGCCAATTTCGCGGCTAACGCCTACGAATTTACCCAAGTCCCAACGAGGAATTTTAGCAATAATATAGTCGACAGAAGGAGCTACGTATGCCGAGTTAGGAGTACCCATTTCGCCAATTTGATCGAGCGAGTAACCCAACGCCAATTTAGCAGCCACAAATGCCAATGGATAACCAGAAGCTTTTGAAGCCAAGGCAGACGAACGGCTCAAACGAGCATTGATTTCGATGATACGGTAGTCGTTGGTTTCGGCGTTGAATGCGTATTGAATGTTACATTCACCTACAATACCAATGTGACGAACTACTTTTACAGCGATATCTTGCAATAGTTTGATTTGATCGTCACGAAGCGAAATAATAGGCGATACTACGATACTTTCACCGGTGTGGATACCCAATGGGTCAACGTTTTCCATAGGAACAACGGTAAAGCAGTGGTCGTTTTTATCGCGAATAACTTCAAACTCAATTTCTTTCCAGCCTTTCAAGCTTTCTTCTACCAAAATTTGTTTAGAATAAGCCAAAGCGCTTTCGCAAAGTTCTACAAATTCTTTTTCGTTGGTACATACACCCGAACCTAAACCACCCAAGGCATAAGCCGAACGTACCATAACTGGATAACCCAAATCGTTAGCCACTTGTAGTGCAGCGTCCAATCCTTCTACAGCTTGTGAACGAGGAGTTTTTGCTTCAATTTCGTCTAGTTTTTTAACGAACAAGTCGCGGTCTTCGGTAATCATAATGGCTTCTACCGATGTACCCAACACGCGAACGCCGTATTTTTCTAGTGTACCATCCAAGTACAATTCGGTACCGCAGTTAAGCGCTGTTTGGCCACCAAATGCCAACAAAATACCGTCAGGACGTTCTTTTTTAATGATTTCGGTTACAAAATAAGGAGTAACAGGCAAGAAGTAAACTTTATCGGCTACCCCTTCTGACGTTTGGATAGTAGCAATATTGGGGTTAATCAATACAGTTTCGATACCTTCTTCGCGCATGGCTTTTAAAGCTTGCGAACCCGAATAGTCAAACTCGCCAGCTTGTCCAATTTTCAAAGCACCCGAGCCTAACAAAATTACTTTCTTAAACGTCTGTTTCATACTCTTACTTATTATTATATTATTTATTATATACACAAAAAAAATGCGTCGGTTAAAAAAATAACTAACGCACTATAAAAAAGAAAAAACACCTAACCAACCAATGCATTTGCATTTGGTAGTAGAGTTGTATGTTTGGTGTTTTATCATATCTTCTTAAATCTCGGCAAAGGTACACTTTATATACGGATAAAAAAAATGTATTTGCTCTTTTTTATGAACAAAATGATTTTTTTGTTGGTGATGCGACTTTATTCCTCCCAAAAGCGACGCATGCGTTCGCCTAGTTTGCGTTCGGCATCGTTGTCTTGCGCTTGCCAAAACGAGGTTCCGTGCAAGGCATCGGGCAAGTATTGCTGCGGCGTAAAATGCTCGGGATAATCGTGCGGATATTTGTACGAATTGCCATAGCCCAACTCTGCCATCAAACGGGTTGGCGCATTGCGAATGTGCAAAGGAACGGGCAGATTGCCCGATTTTTTCACCTCGTCCAAGGCTGCATCGATGGCCAAATAAGCCGAGTTACTTTTGGCACTAGTAGCCAAGTAAACGGTGGTTTCTGCCAAAATAATACGCGCCTCTGGGAAACCTATTTTATGTACAGCATCAAAGCAACTATTGGCCAACAACAAGGCATTGGGGTTAGCCAAACCAATATCCTCGGCTGCCGATATAATCAAACGTCGTGCTATAAATTTAGGGTCTTCGCCACCCGCTATCATGCGTGCCAACCAGTAAAGCGCCGCATTGGGATCGCTACCACGAATGGATTTTATAAAGGCCGATATAATATCGTAGTGCATTTCGCCTTGCTTGTCGTACACCGCCATGTTTTCTTGCAACTTGGCTTGTACCATATCATTAGTTAGCACTATTTTATCGCCATTTTCGGTAGCCACCAACACCTCTAACGCATTGAGCAATTTACGTGCATCGCCGCCCGAATACAACAGCAACGCATCGGTTTCTTTTAGCTCTACTTGCTTGTTTTTCAGTTCTTCGTCGGTGGTTAACGCCAAGTTTATCAGCTGCAACAAATCGTCTTTCTCCAAGGGTTTTAGCACATACACCCTGCAACGTGAAAGCAAGGGAGTAATTACCTCGAACGATGGATTCTCGGTAGTAGCGCCAATAAGCACCACCGTACCCCGCTCTACCGCCGCTAAAAGCGAATCTTGTTGCGATTTGCTAAAGCGGTGAATCTCGTCTATGAATAAAATAGGAGGCTTGGGGGCAAAAAGTTTGTTCTTTTCTGCTTTCTCAATTACATCGCGCACGTCTTTTACCGACGAATGCACAGCACTGAGCGCATAAAAAGGCCTATCCGACTGATTGGCAATGATGCGTGCCAAGGTAGTTTTACCCACCCCAGGAGGCCCCCACAAGATAAACGACGCTACATTGCCCGATTCTATCATCTTTCTAAGGATAGCATCGGGGCCTACCAAATGTTTTTGACCGATGTATTGGTCTAACGTGGCGGGACGGAGTCGTTCGGCAAGAGGTTGCATTTTTTCTAATTTTGTTGGGACAAAATTAGAAAAAAAAGTCGAAAGTCAAAAGTTGCGATTAAGCGAGAGCAGAACAAATTTATTTGCTATGCCGAGCGGGAGCAACTTCATGAGCGAAGCGAATAAAGGTCG
>JAZRBL010000163.1:0-9896 GCA_045635045.1 Candidatus Enterocola sp.
AATCACCGACGTACTGATGAGTACGAAGTACGAATAATCACCCAAAATATGTCTTACCCTATAGAAAATAAGCTGGTAATAGCCGTAGCATCGAGCGCTTTGTTCGATTTGGCCGAGTCTGATAAAGTGTTTTGCGAAAAAGGCGAGGCAGCGTATCGCGCCTATCAAGAGGCCAATTTGGATGTGCCTTTTGAAAAAGGGGTGGCTTTCCCGTTTGTAAAGCGCCTGCTGTCGCTTAACGATGCTTTTCCAGAAGAGCAGCCCGTAGAGGTGGTATTGCTGTCTAAAAACAGTCCAGAAACGGGCGAACGTGCTTTCCGTTCCATTAAACATTACGGACTGGATATGTGCAGGGCCTGCTTTACCACTGGCGAGCAAAACTTTCAGTATTTACCTGCCTTTAATGCGGCCTTGTTTTTATCGGCCAATACCGACGACGTAAAAGCTGCTTTGCATGCGGGTTATGCGGCGGGTAGGGTATTGCCTACGGCATACGTGGCCGACGACGATGCCGATAAGCAATTGCGCCTTGCCTTTGACTTTGACGGAGTATTGGCGAGCGATGAATCGGAAAAAGTGTACAAAACATCGGGCGATATAAACGAGTTTTATAACCACGAGGTGGAGCATGCGGGCGAGGCATTGCAGTTAGGACCGGTGGGAACCTTGTTGCAAAAAATATCGGCTTTTCAGCAATTAGAGAAACAACGTGCCGCTGCCGATATAACCTACAAGCGTATCTTAAAAACCGCTATTGTAACGGCGCGTAGTGCCCCTGCGCACGAAAGGGTGATTGCTTCGCTAAAGGCATGGGGCGTTGAGGTAGACGATGCTTTCTTTTTGGGCGGTATAGAAAAAGCACGCATATTAAATGTGATGAAACCGCATATTTTCTTTGACGATCAGATGACCCACTTTGAGGGCATTGAAAACGTGCCTGCGGTACACATTCCCTTTGGCATAGCTAATGTGTAGCGCCTTTCCTAAAATAAATTTGTTGGGTAATTGAATATTTTCTTACCTTTGTGAATCAAAAAATAATTATACAATTAGTTATGGAAAATAAATTGAAAGAAATGGGCGGAAAATCAGTTTCGTTCCTTCAAGATTTTAAAGCATTTGCCATGAAAGGCAATGTAGTTGACATGGCTGTCGGTGTTATCATTGGTGGCGCTTTTGGTAAAATTGTAACTTCGTTGGTAAACGATGTTATTATGCCTCTTATTGGTTTGGCTGTAGGTGGTATTAACTTTACCGATTTGAAGCTAACTTTGAGTCCTGAAGTGCTAGACGAAGCTGGCGAAGTAGTAAAAGCGGCTACCTATATGAGCTATGGTAACTTCTTGCAAGTAACCTTTGACTTTATCATTGTGGCTCTATGTATTTTTACCGTTATTCGCTTAATGGGTAAATTGAACCGTAAGAAAGAAGAAGAAGCAGCTGCTGCAGCAGCTCCTGCACCAGAACCAGAACCAGCTCCAGAACCAGAGCCTACCAAAGAAGAATTGTTGCTTACCGAAATTCGCGACTTGCTAAAAGCAAAACAATAATAGGTAACTCCAACCCAATACAAAAAATCTCAATGCTTGATGGCATTGAGATTTTTTTATATAACTCCTCACTCCTCACTCTAACTATATCGCAGATAATCCACAACATACACCTTGTCTCGATTAGATAGGGTGATGCAGGCGTTTTCTAGTTGTTCGGACAATTGGTCGTGCGGAAAAAGAGCGTAGTGCTCTAACGCCGCTTTTTTATCGTCGGTGGCCCACAAACAATGCGCCATGTAAAGGTGGTAATAGATGCTTTTGCTCATGTCGCTTTGCAAAAATTCTATTTTGTAGAAGGCATTGAGGGCTTTTTTATAGTCGCCTAGCTCGGCATAGCATACGCCTATGTTAAAAATAACGTTTAGGTCGTTGGGTTTTAGGCTGTCTATTTGTTGGTAGTAACCCAGTGCTTTTTCGTATTGTTTTAGCATCCTATGGCAGTAAGCCAATTTTCTAAACGTCCAAACATCGGTGTTGTCCATAAGTTCGGCTTTTTGGTAGTACAAAATGGCTTGTTCGTATTGCTGATTTTTTTGTTGACAGTAGCCCAATTTGCGGTACAAGTGGTCGTTGGTAGCACCTTGCTCTTTGCATTTTAGGTATGCCGATAGGGCATGGGTGTACTGCTCTTTGGCAAAGAAAAAGTCGGCCAATTGGTGAATAAATTTGCCCTCGGGGTTAAGGAAACGGAAAAACGAGGTTTCGTGCACGTTTACATCGAGCAAAAACGGATTGGTAAAAAACTCTTTGCTTCTGCTTAGCGTATAAAAACGGTACAAGTCTTGCAAATACAAGTTGCTAATAACCTCTGACGATGGTTTCTCGATGTCTTTTATCTGTTCGTCGCCCATTTTTATTTGTTCTACCATCGATTTTCGGTAATCGGAGGGTATCATTTGTAGGTTAAAGCAGAACGAGTATTTGTCGGAATCGCATAAAAAATGCGTTAGGCTAAGTAGCTTGCCCAATCCATTTTGGTCTTCGGTTGCATCGGTGGCTTCGTTAGATTCGTTGGCAGAACGGCTGGACGTGCCCATTAAATCTTTTAGCGATTCGTGCGATGTGTCAAAAGGAAGCAACCAATTTTCAAATTGCTGAAAGAAAGGGTAAACCTTCATGTGGGCAAAGGTGCTGAGGTTGATGTCGGAACCTTCGCGTTGCATTTGGGCATAGCCTTCTATTTTATCTTGAATGCCGCTGCTGTCTAATAATTCTTGCCAGTTGTGCGATTCGTCTTCGTAGTTGTCGGTGTCAAAAGAGCTGTCGGATGTAATTTCTTTGTGAATATGGGGCGCAATTTTGGTAATGGTAGGCAAGATATTTTGCTGAATATCTTGCGTAATCTTATCGGTTTCTTTGCTTCTAATAAGTTGTTTTACAATGTTTTGAGCGTTCGATACCATGGCCTCGTCGTCCATTAACTCTTGCAATTGGTTGTTGATGGAGGGGTAAAGGCTGTAGCGGTCTTTGTAAAGCAACAAGCAAATAATAACGCCTGTAAGGGCGCGCATGGCCGTTTCGGTATGTGCGCTTTGGCAAAAAGCAAACAAGCAGCGTAGTTTGTTTTCGTCAAAAAGTTCAATGCAGTTGAGCGTAATGGCCGAAACTATCCAAGCGGTTTGTACGGGGGTGCCGTTTTTACTGGCTTCGATGGCCTCTTGTGCCAATTGCGCGGTGTAGCGCTTGGGCTCCCAGTAGTGTTGAAACGTAGGGTCGGTTGCCAATGGTTTTACCATGCGGTCGGCTATCAAGTCGTCGGTCAGCTCGTAGGTTTGTTTAAGCAATCGCCTAAAAATAGCGTCGCGTTCGGGGTCTACGCCACCACCTGCCCAGTGGGCAAGCAAACGTTGGTAGTTTTCTTGGATAGCCGCTAATTTTTCGTTGGGTGTACCCTTGGTAAGCAACGATAATTGCGCCAACGCTCTGCCCAAGGTTTGCTTGGCGAGCGAGGCGTATATTATTTTCTTAATTTCGGCATTGGATTGTGCCATACCTTTTTATTTACTCTGCGTTAGCGCTCAAGAAAGCTTTGAAATCTTCGAATTCTTTGCTAAGCCCAACACTTTGTTTGGTGCCGCGCATAAAGGCTTGTAGTTTTTCTGGAATTTCTACTTTTTCGCCAATGATGTTTTCTACCGTGCTTAAGAATTTAGCAGGGTGGGCGGTCTCTAAGAAGATACCGGTTTCGCCTTCGCGAAGCATGTCTTTAAGGGCTTGGTAACCGCATGCGCCGTGTGGGTCTAGCAAGTAGCCGGTTTGTTTGTAGCAAGCTTGAATGGTTTCGGTAATGTCTTCGTCGGTATAGCGTGCACCGCCAATTTCGGCACAAATGGCTTTGTGCTCGTGTCCGTACAAATCTAGTACGCGTGCAAAGTTGCTAGGATCGCCTACGTCCATGGCGTTAGCTAGGGTAGCTACCGATGGGCGTGGGTTGTATTGGCCTGTTTTTAGGTATTCCAAGAAAATGTCGTTGCGGTTGTTGGCAGCAATAAAACGTTTTACGGGTAAGCCCATTTTTTTGCCAAACAAACCGGCAGTAATGTTACCAAAGTTACCACTAGGAACGCAAATAACGGCATTGTCGGCCTTGCCTAATTTTTTAAGTTGGGCATATGCGTAAAAATAGTAGAACGATTGGGGCAAGAAACGTGCCACGTTAATGGAGTTGGCCGATGTTAGTTTTAGCTGTGCATTTAAATCGGCATCCATAAAGGCGGTTTTTACCAAGCGTTGGCAGTCGTCAAAAGTACCATCTACTTCAATGGCGGTAATGTTTTGACCCAAGGTAGTAAATTGGCATTCTTGAATAGCACTTACCAAACCTTTGGGGTATAGTACATACACATGAATACCTTCTACGCCCAAAAATCCGTTGGCAACAGCGCTACCGGTATCGCCAGAGGTGGCTACCAATACGTTTACGTTGCCTTTTTGGCCTTCTTTTTGGATAAAGTAACCCAATAGGCGCGACATAAAACGTCCGCCTACGTCTTTAAATGCCAAAGTAGGACCGTGGAAAAGTTCCAAACTGTAAATGTTTTCGGTAACTTTTACCAAAGGAGCATCAAAGCTTAGGGTATCGTACACAATTTTTTTCAAGGCATCGGCTTCTACATCTTCGCCAAAGAAAGCATCGGCTACGGTGTAGGCAATTTCTTGAAACGATAGGTTTTCGATATTTTCAAAGAACGATGCTGGTAGTTGTTTAATTACGTCGGGCATAAACAAACCTTTGTCGTCTGCCAACCCTTTTACTACGGCATCTTTTAGGCTAACGCCTTTTACTTGGTTGTTGGTACTGTAATAGTTCATGGTATATTGTTTTACTTATTTAGCGAATAATAGTTGCATAAATTCACCCTCCGATACGTGGCCGTATGCACCTTGTTGTGCCGCTTGCTCATCGTACACTTGCACGCTATCGCCTGCTTGTGTTGGGTTGTAAATGATGAAAGGCACTGGGGCATTGGTATGCGTTTTAATGGCACAGGGCGTTGGATGGTCGGGTAAAATAGCAATGGTAACGGGTTCGTCCCATGCCGAAACAGCATCGTAAATGGGTTTTACAATGCGGCTGTCTAGGTATTCAATGGTTTTTACCTTTAAGTCAACATTGCCTTCGTGACCTGCCTCGTCGCTTGCTTCAACGTGCAAAAAGACAAAGTCGTTGGTTTTTAATGCCTCGATGGCGGCTTGGGCTTTGCCTTCGTAATTGGTATCGAACAAACCGGTTGCGCCTTCTACTTCTATCGATTCAAGGCCTGCGTAAATGCCAATGCCTTTGATTAAATCGACAGCCGATATAACGGCACCGCTTTGAATGCCTACCTTTTGTGCCAAGGTTTGCATACTGGGCTTGTAACCGGGCGACCATACCCAAATGCTGTTGGCAGGATCTTTGCCTGCTGCCATGCGTTTTAGGTTAACGGGGTGGTCTTTTAATAGTTCTTGCGATTTAAGTGTAAGTTCGTTTAGCAGGCGAGCGGTTTCTGCGGCTTCGGGCACCAATGCTTCTACCATTACGTCTTTAACGGGTGTGCCGGGTACGTCGTGGGGTGGGGTGCAGTTAATGCGTTTGTCGCCTCCTTTCATAATCAACAAATGGCGGTACGAGATACCGTTGTGAAAGGTAAAGGTGTCATCGCCTAGTTTTTCTTGCAAATACTCAATAAGTTCTTTGGCTTCTTCGTTGCTAATGTGACCTGCCGAGTGGTTTTTGATGTTGCCGTTTTCTACGCAGATAATGTTGCAGCGCATGGCCATTTCGCCTTCTTGAATGGCAACGCCAATGCTGGCAGCTTCGAGCGATCCGCGTCCCTCAAATTCGCTACGTACATCGTATCCCAAAACGGTCATGTTGGCAATTTCGCTACCGGGTTTGAACCCCTCGGGTACGGTGCTAAATACGCCGTTGCTGCCCATGCGGGCAAGGGCGTCTATGGTAGGTTTGTTGGCGGCTTGTAGGGGCGTTTTGCCTCCTAAAGCGGCTATGGGCTCATCGGCCATGCCATCGCCTAGTATAATGATGCGTTTCATTTTTTTTTCGATTGTCGATTGTCGCTTGTTGTTTGTCGATTGTGATGTGTTTGCATGCGAATAATTGTTTTTTAGTTTTGTTTATCTATTTCTTCGCAGAATGCTGGAAGCACTTCTTTAATTTTTGCAATGGTATCGCTAAGCGATAGTTTGCTTTCGGCTCCCGATGCGTTTAGGTGACCGCCACCATTAAAGAATTCTTTGGCAAATTGGTTGGCGGGGAAAGTACCTACCGATCGGAGCGATAGTTTTACAATGTCTTTGTCTTCTCGTGCAAAAATAGAAAAACGGATGCCTTGAATGGACAAGGGTAGGTTGACAAATCCCTCGGTGTCGCCTTTTTCGTAGCCAAATTGTTTTAGTTCTGTTTCGGACAGACTAAAAATGGCGGTGTTGTATTGGGGCAAAATTTCTAGTTTTTGCGACAATACGTAGCCCATTAGGCGCATTCTGCTTTCTTTGTATGTGTTAAACAGGTGTCGGTAAAGGGCGTCTTTGTCTACGCCTTTTCTAAGCAGCTCGGCAAAAATGGTGTAAATTTCGGGGCTGTTAGAGTTGTAGGCCAAACCTCCTGTATCGGTTAGCATGCCGGCGCAAATGCATTCGGCTGTTTGCAAGCTCATGTCTGAGAAATAGCCCATTCGGCAAATTAAGCGAAATATCAATTCGCTGGTAGAGGCAATTTCTGGGTGCGAAATGGCAATGTCGGCAAAGGGTTGGTAGTCCAAATGGTGGTCTATCATAATTTTTTCGGCATTGCTTTGGGCTATAACATCGCCCAAGTCGCCAATGCGTCCTAGGTTGTTAAAGTCTAGGCAGAATATCAAATCGGTTTCGGCCAAAATGCTGTTGCATTTTTCGGATTCTAACTCGTAGTTCAATATTTCATGGCTCGATGGCAAAATGCTCATGTTGGCGGGTATGGCGTCGGGCAATATCACAAAGGTTTCGCGTTCAAATGAATACAAAAAGTGATACAAGCCTAGGCATGAACCAATGGCGTCGCCGTCGGGGCGTTTGTGTGCAACAATAACAATGCGTTTGGCGCGTTGTATGGCTTTGTATGCGGCTACTACTTTTTCTTCTGGAATCACTTTTGTAATCATAAGCGTTTAATCGTTTCTCGTTTAATCTACAAAGTTACGATTTTTTTCTGAATCAATGCTCCTTTTTATATAAAACTCCTAACTTCACACTCCTAACTCCCAACTTTTCGTTCACCTCACCGCCTCAACAGCAATATATCCGTTACCAGTCCTACCGCAATGCAAACAAGCACAAGATACAGCCGTTTGGGAGATGGTTTTTGAACAAAGCGGTAGATAAAAAACAGCAGGGCGTACAGCACAAATACCAGGGGTAAGGCAATGTGCATGTTGCTTATTTGCGCGCCGGGTAATTGGCTGATAAATTGGGTAATAAAGTGCATGCCGTTAGCGAGCCAGGCGATGGGCGCCTCCAACCAACTGCCAATGCCCAAAGGCGATACCACAAACAGTACAACGCAGGCATACACCAATAATGTGCCGAGTGGTATGATGGCCAAATTGGTGAGTAAAAAGTAGGTGGGAAAAGTGCCAAAATAGTACAAAATAAGGGGTAGGGTGGCCAGTTGCGCTACAAGGGATATGCCGCACATGTCTTTTACCCAAGTAAATAAACGATGCAATAGTTCCGACCTTTGACTATTCACGTATAAAAGAATCCCAATTACGGCGCTAAAACTAAGTTGGAACCCCATGTCGAACAAGTAATGAGGGTTGTATACCAGCATTGCAAAGGCTGTAAAGCAAACGTTGTTGATGCTTTGGCTTTTTTGTCCTGTTATTACACCCAATGCTCCCACACTAAACATGGTTACGGCGCGCACAATAGAGGGGGGTAATCCGCACAAAAAAGCATATCCCCAAAGCAGTAAAACTACTAAAAGTTGGTCTATGTGTTGCCCTTTCTTGAACCGTCTTAAGGGGGTTAACAGCAGGCTGATGGCGGCGTAAATAATGCCTACGTGCAAACCGCTTACGGCCAGCAAATGCGAAGCGCCCGATGCCGAAAAGTACTGTTTGGTGCTGCCTTTTAAGCTGGCTTTGTGGCCGATGGTGATGGCCGATGTTAGTGCGTATCCTGTGCTGTCGGTGTGCTGTTTGAGTGTACCAAGCAGGTATTGTTTGGTATTTCTTGCATAACTATTGAGTGTGTTGTTGGGTGGTTGTGCAAGCAATTTCCACTGCTTGCGTGCTACGTAAGCGCTGCTGTAAATAGACTGTTTGTTGTAATAGGCAAAAGTTTGCGCTTGCGCTTTTTTTAGGGTAAGTGCTATGTGGCTTCCTTCTATCAGGCTAGCCGATAAACTATCTTTTTGAACATACAGCAGCATTTTGTACGGTGTGCCGGCGGTGTCGTATACTTGGGCAATGCATTGGTAGGTTTTGGGCTTTTCGGTGATGTCTTGTAGCAGAGTGGCTTGGTAATACCCCGGCGATGGTAGCTGTTGACTATAGGGGTTGGGGTAGGAAATCCAAGCAAAAATACCCAAACCGCACAGGGCAATGCAAAGGGCTAAACCGCTTAAGTGTTCGTGGTAACGGTACTTGTTGGTACAATGTAAAGCGCTTAAAATTAGGCTAATACAGATGCATGCAACCGCCGTCCATCCGTGGGGATAAACGTAACCTGCCAATATTCCTAATGCATAGGATACAGTAATCCTAATAAATGGGTGTTGATGTAACACAGTTAAGAATTAAGATGTATGCAACGTATCAACGGAGGGCGTCAGCCCGATTATAGTTGTTTTAGCAATGCGATGGTGGCAATAGGGTCTTCCGATTTGAACACGTAGTTTCCTGCTACCAAGCTGTCGGCACCTGCTTCTACCAACTCTTTGCCTGTTTTATCGTTTACGCCGCCGTCTACTTGAATAATAGCGTGCGCATTTTTACGTGCAATAAGGGCTTTTAAATCGCGCACTTTTTGCGTGGTGTTGGCAATGAATTTTTGTCCGCCAAAACCTGGGTTTACCGACATCAAAAGAACCATGTCTACCTCGGTAATAATGTCTTCTAGCAAGCAAACAGGGGTGTGCGGATTCAATGTAACGGCTGCTTTGGCTCCGGTACTTTTAATCAATTGAATGGTTCTGTGTAAGTGGGTACAAGCCTCGTAGTGTACGTTAATAATAGCAGCGCCCGCTTCGGCAAAACGCGTAATAAATTTATCGGGTTCTACAATCATTAAGTGCACATCGAGCGGTTTTTGGCACTTGTTTTTGATGGAATCTAAAATGGGGAAACCAAACGAAATATTGGGTACAAATACACCATCCATCACATCAATGTGCAACCAATCGGCCTGGCTTTGGTTAATCATGTTGATGTCTTTTTCTAGGTTGGCAAAATCGGCCGACAAAAGCGATGGAGATATAATTGCGCTCATAAAACGTGTTTTTGTGATTATTTTGGGCAAAATTACGCATTAAAAACGGTAAGTGCAAGAGGTACATGATTTTTCAACATTTTGGAGTATCTTTGCAACTGAAAGTAGGTCTGTTTCATTTGAGTCGGCTACTTTTACGTCGAGAATAGAGCTGTTTGATGATAAGTCGAGCAGCTCTATTTTTATTACCTCAAATGAGTATGGCTTATTTTGATAATTTGTTTGCTTATATTCAATAATAGTTAGTTTCACCCTATATAATGAAGATTCAAACAGTATTGCTCCAAAAAATCTATGTATCAATCTTTTATCATTTATTGGATTTATTAATGTTCTTTCGTCTTTTATCTTAGAATAGTCTGCATGTATTTC
>JAZRBL010000164.1:0-43723 GCA_045635045.1 Candidatus Enterocola sp.
CCACATAGACATCTTCTTTTTCAAAAGACACGTGCAAAATGGCATCGGTTTCGCGAATATTGGCCAAGAATTTATTACCCAATCCTTCGCCTTTGCTTGCGCCCTTCACCAAACCGGCAATGTCTACAATCTCTACCGTGGTAGGTACGATGCGTTGGGGGTTGATTAACTTAGCCAACTCGTTAAAACGTTCGTCGGGTACTGTAATAACGCCAACGTTGGGTTCGATGGTACAAAAAGGGAAATTGGCAGCTTGTGCCTTAGCGTTCGATAAACAGTTAAAAAGGGTCGATTTTCCTACATTTGGAAGCCCTACAATGCCACATTGTAATGCCATAACATAAATTAATTGAATTTGAGCGCAAAAGTAGTAAAAATTTACCTATTTTTGTCCAATAATTTTGCTTCAATGAACAAAACAGCTAAAATAATCGTTACTATTTTTTCTATACTTATTGTTGTATTAGCCGGATTATTGGTATACAACTACTTTTTATTGACCGAAAAGGAAAATGAAATTAAGGTAATAGAACAAGAGATGGAGTTTGAAAAACAAGCCTCTATAGAGGAATTTGAACAACTGTCTCGCCAATACGAAGAATTTTACGTTGAAACCAACAACGATTCGCTGCTTAAACTCATTGACGAAGAAAAACAAAAAGTAAAAGATTTACTACAAGAATTAAAAACGGTAAAAGCTACTAATGCCCGTCGTATTAGGGAGTTACAAAAAGAATTAAGCACAGTAAGAGGGGTTTTAAAGCAATACGTTGCACAGGTAGATTCGCTTAATACCGAGAATAAAAAACTTACCCAAGAAAACGTTAAAGTACGCAAACAGTACGAAACAGCTACACAAACCGTTAAAGAAATGGAAGAAAAAAATGCCGAATTGGGCAAAATTATTGACCTAGCTTCCATGTTAGAAACACACGGTATTCAAATTAAAACCCTCAATAAAAAAGGCAACGAAACCAAACGCCTAAAACGCATTACCAAATTTGAAGTGTGCTTCACCTTGTTGCGCAACATTACTGCCGAAAGGGGCGAAAAAGACATTTACCTACGCATTAATAATCCACAAGGCGAAGTAATGAGCGTATCGCCAAGCAACGTGTTTACCTTTGAAGAAAACGAAATAGCCTACTCTGCTAAGAAAAAAATAGCTTACACAGGCGAGAACATGGACATCTGCATCTATTTTGATATCACTAATCCACTTGAAACCGGTACCTACCACATTGGTATTTTTGCCGACGGAAATTTAATTGGATCAACCGCTTTTGTCTTAAATTAAACCGCATGAGCAGCATTTACATTCATATTCCATTTTGCCAATGTAGATGCTCATACTGCGATTTTTATTCTACCACTCAACTCACATCGCGCAGCGAATACGTCAAGGCGCTATGTTGTGAATTGGAACAACGTAAAAACGAGTTACCCTACGCTGCTATCCAAACCATTTACTTGGGCGGTGGAACACCTTCGGTACTTACCATTCAACAATTACAGGCAATTTTTGATGCGATAGCGAAACATTACAACCTTACTTGCCTACAAGAATGCACCATCGAATGCAATCCAGACGATATTACTCCTGCCTTTTTATCGGAGTTAAAATTGCTGCCCATCAATAGAATAAGCATGGGAATTCAGTCGTTTAACGATGACGAATTAACCCTAATGAACCGACGCCACACGGCAAAACAAGCCATACAAGCCGTTGATGCTATAGTCAATGCCGGATACAGCAATTGCAGCATCGATTTAATATACGGATTGCCCAATCAAAGCTTAGCAACTTGGGAGTTGAACCTAAAAACCGCCTTATCGCTCCCCATTAAACACTTATCTGCCTACCACCTTACCTACGAAAAAGGTACCAAAATGTTTGGATACCAGCACCAGGCGGTGAGCGAGGATGTTAGCTGTATGATGTTTGAAACATTGCACCAACTTACCCAGCAGGTAGGTATGGAGGCATACGAAATATCCAATTTTGCTTACCCTGGGTATCGTTCTAATCACAATAGTAGGTATTGGCAAAATAAACCTTACTTAGGCATAGGTGCTGCGGCACATTCGTACAATGGTGTTAATAAAAGACGCTGGAATGTGGCTAATTTGAACCATTACATATCGGGAATTACGCAAAATAATGCTATTTTTGAAGAAGAATTGCTCAGCAATGACAATTTATACAACGAACTGATTTTAACAGCACTACGCACAAAAGAAGGCGTTGATACAGCGTTAATTCCACCACAATACCAACAACATTTTACTAGGCAAAGTAAAAAATACCTAGATAAAGACATGCTTTTATTAAAAGATGGGTGGTGTCAATTAACTCAAAAAGGCATTTTTATATCCGATGGCATTATTTGCGATTTAATGGTATGAAATGGATGAATACATACAAAAAAACAATTTTATTTAGCCTTTTTATATTGGTAATATCGCTAATTAAAATACCCTCTATCGACGATATTTTAAATATGTTGTGGGTAGACGTGGTGCCCATTAATCCAACCATCGAAAATTCTATTGTACGCATTAGTTCTACCCCAAATGTAGATAAATACGAACATTGCACATTCTACGCCATTCTTGTTTTAATTATGTGGCTAGAAGTACCCAAAATAAGCAAAAGAAAAGCTTATAGCCTGGTTTTTGTTTATGCTTTTGCTTTGGGGGTAATTATAGAATTATTACAAGGGTTAACCCCTTACAGATCCATGCATTTTATGGATGTATTGGCCAATACATGCGGAATATGCCTATCATTAATTCTCATCTTTATAATTTCTTATCTTTATGAACGAAAACGAAAAAATCTATCAACTTGCCTTGACCTTATTAAAAGGCGTTGGTCCGGTAGCGGCAAAAAATTTAGTAACCTGTTTAGGTAGCGCATCAAAACTTTTTACGTGTACTAAACAAGAACTTGCCCAATTAAGTGGACTGTCTGCATCAGCTATCTCTTCTATTACAAGTCAATTTTCTGGAGTGCTTCGGCAAGCCGAAAAAGAGATAATACTTTGCCAAGAAAAAAACATTACCCCGTTGTTTTACACCGATAAGGCATTTCCAAAACGCCTACACGAATGTGTGGATGCTCCCTTATTTTTATTTACCAAAGGAAATATAGATTTTAATGAAGGTACTTTTATTTCTATAGTTGGCACAAGACAAGCTACTAATTATGGCAAAGAACAATGCTTGCAACTGGTTACTGAATTGGCTAAAATGATTCCTAATTTAGTGATTGTAAGTGGATTGGCATACGGAATTGATATAGCTGCTCACAAGGCTGCTTTGCAATGCAACGTACCTACTATAGGAGTAATGGCCAGCGGATTTTATAGAATTTATCCTAGTGCACATATACCTGTTGCCTACGAAATGCTTAAACAAGGAGGTATTATATGTGAACAACTATTTTACGATGAACCCTTGCCACCCTACTTTATAAAACGCAACCGCATAATTGCAGGTATGTGCGATGCATTGGTGGTAGTAGAAAGTGCTGCTAAAGGCGGTGCATTGGTAACTGCCAGTATTGCAGGAACGTACAACAAAGATGTTTTTGTTTTCCCTGGTAGGTGCAACGATACGGTTTCGGCAGGTTGCAACGCCCTTATAAAACACCACAAAGCAGCTTTAATAGAAAATGCTACCGATTTAATGGACGCTATGGGCTGGCAAAATTCTGCTTGTAGAAAGAAAAAATCGGAACCTACAAATAAACTACCCGCTTTCTTTAATCAATTAAGCCCAGTTGAACAAACTATCGTAAAGTGTATTGCAGAAGAAAAAGTGATTCATGTAGATACTTTATCGGATAAAACCAACATCAATATGGGCGATTTATTGCCATTATTATTGATGTTAGAGTTTCAAAATGTGGTAGTTTGTTTACCTGGAAGTATGTATCAATTAAAATAAATAAGAAGCCTATAAAAAAACAAAAGGTAGTCACGCTTGACCACCTATTTGCTAACCTTAAAATCAAATACTATGAAAAAATCACAATGCAAATGTAGATGATTTTTATTGACCAACAAGACCTTAAGAAATAATTTTAGCAAAAACGAAGTAAATACAATTCATTTATTACAATCGCTTTACAATGTTGTTAATAAGCTATTACAAACCGTTCAAAACTTTGTTCATAACTTGTCAGAAAGAATGGAAAAATAAATTTGGATTTATGAAAGTTGGTATTGCATGCATCTTTTATTTAGAGTTCCAAAAAAAATTGTTATTTCTTACCTTAAAAAAATAAACATGCTTATTAACGCATTTTTTATGGTTTGCAGTAAAAAGTTTCTTACATTTGCAGTTATTAACAACGTGTTAATAAGTTATTCAAAACACAAATAATAAGCAAGTTAGTATGTTAATAAGTGGTTGATAACCTGTTTTATTTTGATAATAACGTAAAAAGCAAATAAACCACGTATTTTTTATCAACTAATTAACAATACCTTATTCTTCCTTATTTATTTCTTTTTTTAATGTTTTAAATTTAAATAAAAATGGATTGGGTTAAAAAGATAGCAGAGCTAAAGAAGCAAAAGAATGCCATCATTATGGCGCACTATTACCAAGATGCAGCCATACAAGATATAGCCGATTATGTAGGCGATAGTTTGGCGTTGGCACAATGGGCTGCCAAAACCGATGCAGATATCATTGTGATGTGTGGTGTGCATTTTATGGGTGAAACCGCAAAAATTTTATCGCCCAGTAAAAAGGTATTGGTACCCGATACAGCAGCAGGTTGTTCGTTGGCCGATAGTTGTCCTGCCGATGAATTTGCCTCGTTTATCAAGCAACATCCTAACCACACCGTTATATCGTATGTAAATACCACTGCAGCTGTTAAAGCATTAACCGATGTGGTAGTAACATCTACCAATGCTAAAGCCATTGTAGATACTTTTCCAAAGGATGCCCCTATTATTTTTGGCCCCGATTACAATTTAGGTAATTACATAAATAGTGTAACTGGTCGTAAAATGGTTTTATGGAATGGTGCCTGCCATGTGCACGAAAAATTTACCGTCAATAACATAAAAGCATTAAAAGAGCAATACCCTGATGCACCTGTTTTAACCCACCCAGAATGCAAACAAGAAATAGTAGAAATTTCTGATTATGTAGGGTCGACACAAGCTATTTTAAATTATGCGGGTAAATCGGACGCTTCTACTTTTATTGTAGTAACCGAAAGCGGTATTTTGCACAAAATGAGGCAAGCCTACCCTACTAAAACCTTTATAGCTCCATCGGTAGAAGGTGCTACTTGCAACGAGTGCAATTACATGCGCTTGAATACCCTAGAGAAGGTATACAATTGCTTGTTAAACGAATCGCCTCAAATTATTATAGACGAAGAATTGGCGCAAAAGGCAGTAAAACCCATTGTGCGTATGTTGGATTTGTCTAAATAATTACCATTTGTATTGCAATAAAAAATGCAAATAAGTTTGGTGCGGACCTTGTATGGTTTCGTTTCCCGATCCGATGGTGTTTTGATTCCAGTACCAAATATGTGAAAATTTTAGGTAGATCCCCCACCCTTTATACGGTTTATACCCTATATTGAGGTAAGTTTTTAAGCCTTTTCCATAATAAGCCGTGTTCGAAAATGCATACAAAACATCGTTTTCGTACACGGTTATTTTATTGTCGTAATTGGGAATATCAAAAAAAGCCAATCTGCCCATTATAGAAATGCTATTGTTTTTCCACCCTACGTCTTGATAAATTACATTTCCAAAGCATATAGGTTGGTTGTTGTATTGAAAAAAACTGGCTATCCACCCCGATTTTAATATGCATCCATTCTTTAAAGTACCTTGGTACAGCACTTGTAATTGGTTTTTAGTGTATCGATGCGTAGGTAATATACTTTCGTTGTTATCAGTAGCATTTCTTTCAGCTAAACTCCACCCCCATCGTGCTAAAACTTGTTGGTTTTGCTGTGGTGTATAAATCATTGATAAAAAAGTTTTATAATGAATGGCGGGTTTGCTTACCCGATAACCTTGTTGTAGCGATTGATACACATCGGTACAAGCATTTAGTTGAATTTTTGGGTTAATTTGCCATTCAAAACCCATAAAAACACCCATTTCGCCGTTTTTATAGCTTGTTTGGATGGTGGTATGCCCCGATGCATTGTTGTAGGCTTTATCGTAATACCTTATTTGAAGTGCATATACCAAAGAGCTATGTAATTGCACCTGTAAGTTTTGTAAGGTGGCAATTTTACCTAAATGATTGACGGCAATTTCGCCGGCAAAAAGAAAATTTTTGTAGTAAGTTCTGTAATCAATGCCCATAAAAGATAGCCCCGTAAAGGCATCGTATATACCGGTAGTCCCTATTTTAAAATGGGGATATCGAACATTGATGTTGGCTCCAACTAACCATTGGTAGCCACTTTTTTTCTTTTCCCAATCAGCAAGGGTACGATGAATACCCTTGGCTAAATCGGTATAATTAATAGAAGCAAAAGCCGTAAATTGCCAATGTTTGCTTTGTAAGGCAACACCCGTACCTCGTAAATAGTACGTTTCTGACCCTTTCTTTTTGCCCGTTAATTTATCTTGTCGTTTAATCATTGAACTTACATTAGACCAATTTCCAAAAGAGCTACCATTTCCCATTACCAAACCTTGACCAAATTGAGCATTGTAATCGCCAATAACCAAATTTTTAAGGGCTCCTATATTTTTCCATTCTATGTGTCCCGAGTAAAAATCAAATCCCAGGTTATAGGGTGGGGTAAAGGGTTCACCGGCATCTTGTTCAAAGGTAGCACTTAACGAGAATTGCTCTTGGTTAAGTTGATAGTTGATGTAACCTGCCAATGGAATACCCAAGTAATTACCAGTTAGGTAGCCTTTTTTTTCTTGTAGTGTATAATCTAGTCGGGTAGTAATTTGTTGTTTAGCGTACTTAAAACTGTTTTTAAAAGAAAAAGGCGTGGGTTTTTCTACTTTTTGCGCCGTAACAAAAGGTAAAAAAAGGGCCAAGGTTTGTTCGTCAAATCCTTCTATCAGGCTTAATTCGTAGGGTGTAGCAAAAAAATCCCTATCGTGTCGGTATTCTAGTAAATTTTCTATTTGTCTTTCGGACAAAAAAGGAAACTGTTCCAAAGTTTCGCGGTTGACGCTGTTTAGGTTAATAGGATGCTCTAATTGATCCATAAACAGTAAAGTGATGTTTTCTGCTAGATCGGTGTTTTCGGTATACGCTACTAACCATGTTTCGATGGCAGGTGGTAGGGTAGTAGCCATAGCAAACCCACTTAACAACCATCCTAAACAACAAATAATTACTCGTTCCATTTGTAAATAAAACCAATAGCAGTATTTACTCCAGTACTAAAATGGTATTGCACTCCAACGTCTAAACAAAATCGATGAAAGCTTAGTCCAATGCCTAGCGATGGGGTAAGGTCTTCACAAATGTACAATCCCGTGCGAATGGCCAGTAATTTGATAACTCGGTAATCAATGCCCACGCTGTATGCAAAAGGTTGGTCGATGGCTTTGTGTACCTCTGCCGTAAGCAATACTTTTTGGGCAATATGATAGCCCATGCCTAAACGAAAAATAACGGGCAGGGGTAAGGTTTGGTTTTCGGTTTTAAAGGCAGAAAAACTTACGTTATATACCGAAAATCCTACCCGCATGTTTTTAAATGGAAATGCTTGCATGCCTAAACTGACGCAACCACTGTGTAGGTATTCTTTTTTGGGCGATTGATACATTCCGTTGTACTCTACTTGCAAGGCAATGGCAATGTAAGGTTTAAAAAAATGCCCAAATGAAGCCTGAACAGAAAATTCGTTGTACGCCTCAAATCCGTGAAAAAAACCTTTCAATCCTACATTAACGTATTGGTTAGAATAAACCAACGCAGCGTTGTATAGTCCAAGTTGAGGCAATGTAGCTTTGTTTTGAGCGTATATTTGCACTGACGAGGCATTTTGCAGAGCCATCGAAACCATATCGGTTCCTAGGTAAGGAGAAGCAATACACGTAGTGGCCCCTCCCATCGCCATAGAAACAGGATGATGATCGTGCCCATATTGCATGGCGAAAGTAGAAGAGAAATAAAAAAAATAAATTATTTTTGTAAAGATGATAAGTGCCAAACGTTTCATAGTATTTTTGATGCTAAGCTCTTTTAGTTTAGTAGCTTGGTCATTGCCTTATTATAGCGAACAATTACAAGGGTATTTGTTGGTAGGAGAAATGTATAAAGGAGAAGTTATTCCTTCTACAGAACTCCGCGAAGTACCCGTTTTTCCACCCTTAAAATTTAAATCCAAAAAGACCGAAAAGTTTTACTGGCGCACCGTTCGCGATGTAAAAAAGGTGTATCCCTACGTTAAATTTGTAGGAGAAGAGTACCGAAGAATTGATGCTATGTGCGATACTATATCCGATAAAAAAGAAAGAAAGCGCTACTTAAAAAAGTACGAAAAAGAGCTTCTTAAAAAATACAAACCCATCATGAAAACTTTTACGCTTTCGCAAGGAAAAATGATGATCAAACTCATCGACAGAGAATGCGATAAAAGTTCGTACGAGTTAATCAAAGAATTTAGGGGTGGTTTTGTGGCTTGGTGGTGGCAAGCATTTGCCAAAATGTTGGGAGCCGACTTAAAAGACGATTACAACATATCGCAAAAAGAACAAGATAAAATAATAGAACGTGTTATTTTATTGTATGAAGCAGGGGCCCTGTAAAAGCCCCTGCTATTTTTTTATTCTACTTCTACTAATTTTGTACTCCATTTACTCCACAATCCCAATGCATCTTTTGCCCTTACGCTTACGCTATAAGTGCCAGGTGCCTGAAAGATGTGGTATACCGAATAGATAGGACTGGCTACAATATAGGTTCCTCCTTTGGCTGCTCTTCCTGCATTGGCATTGGGTACGTATGGGTTAAAATCTTTGGTTTCGTATCCCATTTGGTTAAAAACAAGTTCGCTGGCATCTTGTGTGCCAATAACAAATTCGTAGGCCACCACGTTGTCGTTTTCGGGGTCGATGGTGCTACTAGCATCAATGCGGTACTCTTTGTTTTCTTTTTGTACAATGGTGAACGATGGAGTAGGAGGTTGGTTGGCGCAGATGCTAACTTTAATCCACGCACTACCTCTAGATTGGTAATAATCTTCTAGGCCGACTTGTATGGTGGCTTTGGTAATGGTATCGGTTAGGGTAGTAGTAGGCAGCAAACTTTCAATTAGTATTTTATGGGTTTGGCCCACTTTTCTGGCTTGTAGTGCGTTTAATTTACCCTCGTGGGTAATAATGCCAAATAGCAACGAGTCTTTTACCTGATAGTCGTCGTTGTACTGGTAATACAATAGGTGTTTTTCGCCGTATCGCATGTTTAAGTAAAATGTATCGTTTGCTAGGTCCATGTGCTCGTTATCGGCCAATAAAATGATGGGGGCGGCATTGTTGTCTTTGAATACATCGCTTCTGTTTTCGCAGGCACATAAAAAAAGTAAAGCCCCAGTTAGTATGCTAAAAAGTAGTTTTTTCATAACAGTAGTTTTTTATTGTTTGCAAATTTTGTAGTTAACACCGTCTACTTGTAAAAGGTAAAAACCTTGTTCTAAATAGGGTAGTGCTAATTGGTAATTGCCACTCACAGTTAGGGGTGCTACCAAGGTTTGCCCTACCATATTGTACAAGGCGATGGTATAGGCCTGTTTGTTGGTATGAATGCACACGGTGTATTCGTTTTGAGCATTCAATAGGGTGGGGCTTACCTCTTGTATCCATAAATGGCCCAAGGCGTAGCTATCTTCGGTATCAAAGTACGATTGCATGCTTCTGCCTTCTGCTCCTTCTACAAAAATATTTTGGGCCAATACGGTTTCGTTGCACCCATTTTTAGAAGTAGTAGTGAGTTTTATTTTGTGTTGTCCTAGGTTGTACAAGTAGCAAGCCGGATTCACCAAATTGGAGGTGCCGCCTTCTACGGTACGGCCATCGCCCATGTAGTTTTCTTGTAGCTGCAACACCCATTTGTTTAGGTGCTCTTCGGCATTAACGGTTTGGTTAATGAGTTGTATTTTGCTACCAGGGGGTACTACTAGTTTTGTGTCCAGATCGTATTCGTAATTATCGTACAAAATGGTAAATCCGGTATTAAAAGCATCGATACTAATGGGCAAAGTAATGGTATTGCTTCTAACACCCGTTTTAACGTCGTAGCGGTATACACTGATGGTAAAATTGGTACTAGCTTGGTTAATGATGCATTTGTTATCGGTATTGCTGTATTGAGTACTAATGGTAGAGAGTACCAACGAGGGGTCGGATGCACTCCAAATGTAGCGGGTGTTTTTATTGATGAGTTCGTCGGGTTCGTTTACCACAACGCTAACTTTTTCGTTGGGGCATTCGGCATTAAAGACTTGAATGTTTTCTTCGCTCAACAGTGCAGAGCTAAGCATCCACAAACTGTTGGAGATAGAAACAATTTGACTCCTCTGGTCGTTGTTTTTGCGCGAATACACAAAACGGGCAATTTCCCAATTCTCTTGTAAATCTTTTAGGGTTTCTTCTGGTAGCGAAACATACTTGGTACTTGAATTTATTTTTTTAGTACCACTGTCGGTTACTTGGGCATAGTACCTAGCGTTGATAACAATGGGTTCCCATTCGTTGTTGCTCGATTTGCGCATCCACTGATAGGTATAACTAAGTCCTTCTTCTGCGTTTACTTCGCCATAACCCCCTAAAACCGGATACGATCCCACAATATAGGGGTTACTATCGCCCGATGGAACAAATACCGTATCGGAGGCGGTATGTTTAAACTCAATGATGTTACCATAAATAGGCGGAACATATTTTAATTCTATTTTAATGCTGTCCGATACACAACCAAAGGCATTGGTTTTACGGATATAAAACGACGGGTTGAGCCTATCGGTATGGTAAGGAAGAGGGGTACTTCCTTCTATGTTTTGTTCAAAAGGATACCATTGGTTTTCTAAAATAGAATCTTGTACCACCCATTGTTCTTGCTGATCATTGTGCCAATCTTGTCGTAGCGCACCGTACTCTTTTATTTGTTTATGGGTGGCATCGTCTAGGCTAAAACCAGTGTCGCCTTCAAAATCCCACTTTTCTTGCAAAATAATTTGGTAACATTCGCTTCTGCTTAATTCGTTCCAATTGTAGTGTAGCAAGCGAGGTGTTTTTTTAGGCACGACGGCTCTGTATTCGTAAGCATCTTCTACTTGGTTATTTTGGATGGTAATACGGGGCGACGATTTTTCTAAACACAACAATTGCAAATAACCGTTGATGCTATCGGCTTTGGCAATGGCAGCCGTAGCTTTAATTTGGTCCATGGAAATGTTGTCTTTGGACAATCGATGAATGGTGATGGTTTTTTGCAAGCTATCGTTACACAAAGCAATAACGCATTGGTAGGTTACACTATCTTTAGGAAGAGCAGCAATGCGGTAACTATTTTGCTCTGCTACCAGTTTTTTGCTACCATCTGTTTGTAGCTGATAAACACGGTATTGGGCGTTGTTGCGCAGCAGTTTTAGTTCTTCGGTGGGTAAATTATTGCTGCCTACTAGGTCAAATTGAATGTTTTTTTCGGCCAACTCTTCGGTATGGCACAAGTAGGTATTTTCGGGCCATTGGTAGTTCGTAAATCCAAAATTTTGGGCCAAAGGTTTACTTAATGCTCGGTACGTATAGTAATCGTTTGATGCCACGCTTATGTAGTAGTAGGTTTTTCCGTTCACCTCTACTGGATAGTTGTAAAGGTCGCTTTCTTCTGTCGATGCAAAGGCTTTAAGCACGCATAATTGGCGAAAATAAAGGGGCTTTCCGCCACTTAGAATAGACGATTTAAGTAATATATCCTTGCTGTCAACCGCTATTTGGCTATTTACATCAAAACTATTAACGCGATTAATGTCATTATCGGCAATGTTTTTCCAGGTAACGGCATTGGTAGATACTTGCCAAATGTAGTGGGGACTGTAAACGGTAGGCGAGGTGTTGTTGCACACAATCGATTTTCCTACCAAGTGAATAATGTGCTCGGTATGGGTGGTAGCGCAAATGCGTACTTCTGCCTGTTCGCTAGCACTAAGCGTTGGGAAGGTAACTTGAGGAATTAATTTAAACATCAAGCAATTTTCACCCAAATACAAAAAAGGGTAATTTTCTTGTTTGCTTGTATAGGTAGTGATGGCATCCGATAATGGCCCATAGTAGCTACATCCCATAGCGCTGGTAACATCGTTTACAGGCGTGTTAGTGTAGTGCATTTTATTCCAAACCTTAAACACCAAATGATTGTTTAAGTTGCTGGCAGGAAATTTTGCCTGCCATAAATCGCGTACGTGGTAAGTTCTACTAAACCATCTGCCACCCATCTTTTCGTAGTCACTGAGTTTGCTAATGGCATTTTCGTTAAATAAGGTTCCTTCTTGGTTAATGGTTTGCAACAGGATGGGTCGCATGCGAATAATGCCATACACGCCATCAGCATACAATTGAGTTGCCCCATTAACGTATTCTTTGTTGTTGTATTTTTTCTCGACGAACTGAAAAACCGTAGGGTTGGTGGTTCTTACAAAATCAAGGTAGCGAAGGTTATTGGAAGAGGGCGAAATTTTGCCATTGGCGCAATCGGTTAACTCTTGATTCACCACAGAGGCACTCGGAATCTGATAACTTTCTCCCACACCGCAAATAAAGGTGCTGTACCCATCGTATTTTTTGTTGTTGATGATGGTATCAACAGGAGTATTGTCGGTAGATAGGCTGATGTTGATAACGGCATCGGGGTGATTGTACACCAATCGATAACCTTCTTCGTTTAGCGGATTGGCCGTAGAGTTGCCGTGCATTACCGATTTATTGCTGTTGACGTATTCCATTTTTGTTTTACCACCCGATCGGTTTTTGTCGGAAGAGGTAGTCTGCACAATGGGCGTATCACCGTTGATGTATTTTAAAGCACTTTCGTATTTGCAGAAAATATTATCGGCACCATTTTCGTAGTGTTTGCCTACGGTAGGGGTGTTGGTAGGGGCCACATCGTTGGGTCTAACCGATAACTCAATTTTAAAATCGTAGGTTCCTTCTTTTAGCCCACTGGGCAGTTGCCAAGTAATGTTGTATTCAAAAGGTTTTTTGTCGATAACGCTGATGTTGTGCTCGTAATCGATAATGGGTGCTTCGTGTTGGGCAATGTCTTCGTCAATGTAGTAATGAGTACCTTCTGTTGCCAGGGTGTAGGTGTTTTTTGTGGCCTCTTTGTAGTACAATTTGTAGTTAATATCAAATTTACCAAACGACCACACGTACCAACAGTTTAACACTTTTACTTGCATGTTGTACCAAGTAAGGTTTCCACCGTAGGTAAAAGTCAATTTCTTTTCGCTTTTGGTAGTAACAATTTCTTGTTCGCAGTTGAGGTAAACTTCCGATGGTGTACCGCTTTTTTGAAAGTACTTAAGCAGGTAACCATCTTTTTCCATTAAGTAATCGGTAGCAAAGCACCGACTCATGCCTATGAGTAGCATGAGATACAAAGTAATTGTTTTTTTCATAAGAATAAATTAAGATGTTTATAAAATTATTGAATGTTGTACCGTATACCGGCGGTAAACAAAGGGCAGAAATAATGGTTGTTGCCCGTGTTTAAAAAGCTGTACTTCCAGCCTTGCTGTGCCGCTAAAACAAACGAAAGTTGCGGTAGGGCATAAAATTCAAGGTTCAGACCCAGGGCAACTCCTACGCTGGCCCCCTCGCTGCTTTTTAGCATATCGGGGTTTTCCCATCTGTCGTAGCCTACAATGGCGTTGGCTGTTCCGTGTAAGTACAACCATTGGGTGGGTTGCCAAAGGGCAGCTTCTACGCCAGGCATAAAATTAATGCACCAAAAACCCGATTTGTCAAAAAAGCCTTGTTCGTAGTCTATAGCGCCTACAACCGACCATCGTCTGTGAAAATAATATTGATAGTTTAATCCTAAATCAAAAGTATCTCCCCAGCCTGTGCCAGCTCTAAAACCAACCGTGTGAGTACCTTTAATGTGAAGTAAATTAAGCGGAGAAACCGCCCATAGTGGTGCTATGCACAAAAACAGTAGCACGCATGAAGTAAAAAATTTTTTCCTCATAACAGAATTAAGATTGGGTTAATGTTCCGCAAAAGTACAGAGTTTTTCTGAAAATGCAAATTTTTTGCGTAATTTTGCCCCGTATTTGGCAATTCAGTTTACAAACTATGAAATCGATTATCTTACTAATAGCCTTTATTTTATTGGGTTTGGTTACCTTATTGCTCAATAAGTATGCACGTCCTAAAACGCAAGAATCCCCAAAAGCTAATTCTCAAAAAAAGGCTTCTGAGGCTGAGGTATCGGACACTTCGGACACTTTTTCCCTATCGGTCAACAACACGTCGACAAGCTCAGTGACCGAAAATGTGACCGAAGATGAAGCTTACGAACGTCCCGATGGCTGTTGTGGAGCACACGAGGTGTGCGAAAACGAAAGTTTGTTGGCCGCTAATACCAAAATTATCTATTTTGCCGACGAAGAGTTGGACGATTTTAAAGATCGCGACCCCGAAACGTATACCGACCAAGAAATAGAACAATTTGAAGAAGTGTTTTTTACGCTTCGCGAAAACGAATTGGTAGAATGGTTAAAGAGTTTGCAATTGCGTCATATACCTTTGCCTCCTTCTATTAAAGAACAAGCATTGATGATTATTTCGGAACGTCGTAAAGAACCTGCAGTAGATTAATTTACCCATCATGGAAACTTTTGTAGCAAAAACCTTGCAAGGCCTAGAAGAAGTATTGGCCACCGAACTAAAACAATTAGGTGCACAGCAAGTAACCGTTGGTCGTCGTGCTGTAACTTTTATGGGCAGTTTAGAAACCCTGTACAAAGCCAATTTGCACGTGCGTACTGCCTTGCGCATTTTGCGCCCCATTGCCACGTTTAAAGCCCGCAACACCGACGAGCTTTACGCGCAAGCCAAAGCCATCGATTGGGAAAAGTACATGGATGTTAGCCAAAGTTTCTTGATAGAAACCACCCTTTATTCGCCCATCATTACCAACTCGCGCTATGCTACCTATAAAGTAAAAGATGCCATAGCCGATTTCTTCAATGAAAAATTCGGCAAACGCCCTTCCATTAGCGTTACCAAGCCCGATATTTACCTGAATTTGCACATTTCTGATACCACTTGTACCCTGTCGCTCGATAGTTCTGGCGAACCCTTGTTTAAACGCGGTTACCGTGTGGCACAAACTGAAGCGCCCATTAACGAGGTGTTGGCCGCTGGTATGTTGTTGTTGGCAGGTTGGAAGGGTCAATGCGATTTTATGGACCCCATGTGTGGGTCGGGTACCATTGCCATTGAGGCTGCCTTGATTGCTTTAAACATTCCCCCTGGCATTTTCCGCTCTTCTTTTGCTTTTGAAAATTGGAAGGACTTTGATGCCGAACTTTTTGAAGAAATCTACAACGACGACAGCCACGAACGTGCGTTCAAGCACACCATTTATGCATCCGATATAGCTCGCAAGGCCATAGCCATTGCCGAAAGCAATAGCAAAAATGCAGGTGTTAGCCAATATGTTCAGCTTTCTACCTGTTCGTTTGCCGATGTACCCGAGCCAACCAAGCCTGTTTTTATGGTAACCAACCCTCCTTATGGCGAGCGCCTTAACAGAGGCGATGTAGAATCGCTATACAGCATGATAGGTACCACCTTAAAACATAAGTTTGCAGGTTCTACTGCTTGGATTATTAGCTCTAGCCGCGAAGGTTTTGATAAAATTGGTTTGAAACCCGAAGCCAAACTTCACCTTATTAACGGTAGTTTGCCTTGCGAGTACCGCAAATACACCCTATTCTCGGGCAAACACAAGGAGTTTAAGAGTCACAAGTCTAAAGTCGAAGGTCCAAAGTCGAAGGTTGTAGGGACGAACGGCTCGTGCGTCCGCGGTTCAAAGTCGAAGTCACCCCGTAGGGGTTAAACTAAAACCCTGATTTTTTAACATTTCGAAATGTTAAAACGAAATGTTAAAATGAAATGTTAAATGTTGGTAAGAAAAGCACCAACACAAATGTTAAAATACTACATTTGTTTTCGTTATTGATTCAGTATGCGAAAACAAACCATCATATTGTTGGGTTTTGCCATGGTCCTTACCTTTTTAGGGTTGGTCTTGGTGCAATTTAATTACTTCAATGCGCTTATCGAAATGCGTAGGGCTCATTTTGATAAGGGTGTAAAGCAAAGTCTTTACCAAACATGTCGTATTCTAGAAGAAGAGGAAACCATTAACTACTTAAATGCTGCTCTTCAGTCGGAAGGCAAAAACATTCAAGAAGAACTAGTAGCTGCCGGTATTTTGCCTATGCCAACTTCTATTAGCACGTTTCAGCCCACCTCGTTTAATAGCAACGTAGCGCAAGATTTACACAACCGTCTTAAGAAAAACTACATTCGTCAAAAAGTAATGATGACCGATGTAGCCATGCGTTGGTTAAAAGAAGCTCCCGAACAACCCATTGAAGAACGTATTCATACAAAACACGTAGAAGAGTTGTTAGAAAAAGAGCTAAACAACATGGGTATTGAAACCCCATTTTTTATAGCGTTGGTAAATTATCATGGCGAACATGTGTACGAAAGTGCTCAATTTGATACCACTCACCTGTCGCACGATTATTACTCGCAAATTTTATTCCCCAACGATTATAATCCTAAAATGAACTTGGTACGCGTTTATTTTCCTGAGCGCGACAGTTATATATTCCAGTCGATGTTTCAGTCGGCCTTGACCTCTATCATTATGAGCGTGGTATTGTTCTTTACCTTTGTCTTTACCATTTACCTTATGATTCGTCAACATCGTGTAGCCGAAATTAAAACCGACTTTATGAACAACATGACCCACGAGTTCAAGACACCTATTTCTAGTATCTCGCTGGCGTCGCAAATGTTGAACGACGAAAACATCGTTAAGTCACCCGAGTTGATGAAACGCATATCGCGCACCATTGGCGACGAAACCAAACGCCTTAGTTTCCAAGTAGAAAAAGTGCTTCAAATTTCGTTGTTAGAGAACGAAAAAGCCATCATGAAATTTAAAGAGGCCGATGTAAATACCATAATTGATGATATTGTAACCACTTTTAAGATAAAGGTAAAAAGCAAAGGCGGTAACATTACAGCCGATTTAAAAGCCACCGAAAGCTTGGCAACGGTAGACGAATTGCACTTTACCAACGTTATATTTAACCTATTGGATAATGCGGTTAAGTATGCAAAACCCGATGAACCTTTGCATTTAGTGGTAAGAACAAGCAATAATGACGACCTTTCTCAGTTAATAATAAAGATAGAAGACAACGGTATAGGTATTACCAAAGAACACTTGAAAAAGATTTTTGAAAAATTTCATCGTGTACCTACCGGCAATGTGCACAACGTAAAAGGCTTTGGTTTGGGTTTGGCGTACGTTAAAAAGATGGTACAAAAACACAACGGAAACATCAAAGCAGAGAGCGAATTGGGAGTAGGTACCGTATTTACAATTATAATTCCAACCTTAAAAAAATAAGTTATGAACGACGAAAAAGTAAAAATCCTACTATGCGAGGATGACGAAAACTTAGGTATGCTACTTCGTGAATACCTACAAGTTAAGGGTTATGAAACCGATTTAATGTCGGATGGAGATGCTGGTTATAAAGCATTTATGAAAAACACTTACGATGTATGTGTTTTTGACGTGATGATGCCTAAAAAAGACGGATTTGCTTTAGCTCAAGAAATTAGAGCCATCAATACAGAAGTACCTATTTTGTTTTTAACCGCTAAAACCCTAAAAGAAGACATCATTGAAGGGTTTAAAATAGGTGGCGACGATTACATTACCAAACCTTTCAGTATGGAAGAATTGTTGTTCCGTATCGAAGCTATTTTGCGCCGTGTAAAAAGCCGTAAAATGAAAGAAAAAGTAATTTATCGCTTGGGCAAATTTATTTTCGATTCACAAAAACAACAATTGGTAATTGGCGATAAAACCACCAAACTAACCACCAAAGAATCGGAACTATTGTCGCTTCTATGTGCTAATGCCAACGATATTTTGGAACGTAATTATACCTTAAAAACCATTTGGATAGACGATAACTATTTTAACGCACGTAGCATGGACGTTTACATTACCAAGTTGCGTAAGTTGTTAAAAGACGATTATCCAGCTGTACAAATCATTAATATTCACGGTAAAGGTTACAAATTGATTGTACCTGAACATTCCAATGATTAAGCGCATAGCCATAGGGTTATGCCTATCGGTAGCATTGATGTCGTGTAGCATCAATGCACGCATCGCCAAAGCAGATAAGAAGTTTGAGTTGGGAGAGTACCATAGGGCGGGAGAAATGTACAAAGGCATTTACCCTAGTATTAATGCGCGCAAAAATAAGAAACAAAAAGCCGAGGTTGCCTTTAAAATGGGCAACTCGTATAGGCTGATAGAAAGCAATAAGAGAGCCGAAGGGGCATTGAAAAATGCCATTCGGTATGCTTATAAAGACAGCATTGTTTACTACTACTATGCAGAGGTGTTGCGTGGCAACGGCAAGTACGAACTAGCCCGTAAAAACTACGAAATCTACTTAAAATCGCATCCCAAAAGCGAGGTGGCTCAACGTGGATTGATTTCTTGCGACTCGATGTTGGTAAAAAGCAAGAAAGTATCGCGCTACGTGGTAGAGCAGCCCAAGGTATTTAACTCTAAATACGCCGATTTTTGTCCGGTTTATGCGTCGTCCGATTTTGATTTGGTGTATTTTAACTCTACCCGTGGGGGTAAAAAAGTAAAGACCAGCCACATTACCGGACAACGTAATAACGATATTTTCTTCTCGCGCATTAACGTGCAAGGCCAATGGGAATCGCCTGAATTATTAGAAGACGAAGGCATTAATACAGCCTTTGACGAGGGGGCTTGTGCTTTGTCGGCCGATGGCGATGTTTTGTATTTTACATTGAGCAAACAAGTAAAAGGCGAAACCCTGGGTACAGCCATTTATACCTCGCAACGCAGTGGGGGTGCCTGGAGCGAACCCAAACCGCTTACCTTGTTAAAGGATTCTACCTTAAGTGTAGCACACCCAGCTCCATCGCCCGATGGTAGGTATTTGTATTATGTATCGGATATGCCTGGTGGTAAGGGGGGTAAGGATATTTGGCGCAGCGAAAAGTTGGGCGAAGAGTGGGGCGAACCCGAAAACTTAGGAAGTGCCATTAATACAGAGGCCGATGAAATGTTCCCATCTTTCCGTACAGATGGTAGGTTGTATTTCTCGTCCGATGGCCATGGAGGCATGGGTGGGTTGGATATTTTTGAAGCCACTCTTTTACCCAAAGAACAAAGTGCCGACCCCGATAAGTGGGATGTAACGATGATGCCAGCTCCTATTAACTCGTCGGCAGACGATTTTAGTATTACGTTTGCCGGGATGGAGAACCGTGGTTTCTTCTCGTCGAACCGAAACGACAAGAAGTTTCACGACCATATTTTTAGTTTCTATCAACCCGAGTTGGTGTACTTAATGGCTGGTACCATTACCGATGCTAACGGCGAAGGTTTGGGCGATGCTCGCATCAAGTTGGTGGGCAACGATGGTACCATCGAAACCATTCAACCCAAGAAAAACGGCACGTTCTCTTACCATTTAAAACGGGGCACCAAATACGTGATGATGGGTGCTTGCCGTGGATTCTTGAATCAAAAAGCAACCGTAGAAGTTCCTGATATAGAAGAGAATAAAGAATTTTCCGTTGATTTTAAATTAACTTCGGTAAACAAACCGGTTAAAATGGAAAATATTTTTTATAAATTTGGGTCGGCAGAGTTAACACCCGAATCGTCGGCAGGGCTGGATGCGTTGGTTACATTGTTGAACGATAATCCCAACATTACCATCGAAATTGGTGCACACACCGACTACGTTGGTAGCGACGAGGCCAACATCAAGCTATCGGAAGAACGTGCGCAATCGGTGGTAAACTATTTAACAGCCAAAGGCATTGAAAAAGAACGTCTAACTGCCAAAGGGTACGGAAAATCCGTTCCTGTTGTGCCCGATAAAGAGCTGGCCACCAAGTACCGTTTTTTGCGATACAATGTGCCGCTAGACGAGGCGTTTATTTCTAAGCTCAACAGCGAACAGCAAGAAATTGCCAACCAAATTAATCGTCGTACGGAGTTTAAAGTATTAAAAACAACGTACAAATTATTTTAAATTGTAAATAAATAAAATCACCAAATCACCGCATCACCAGCTATTATGAAACAATACCTTGATCTACTAGACAGAATTATGACAGAAGGAACCCGTAAGGAAGACCGCACCGGTACGGGTACCATTAGTGTTTTTGGTCATCAAATGCGTTTTAATATGGCCGATGGCTTCCCTTTGGTAACCACTAAAAAGTTGCACTTAAAGTCTATTATTCACGAGCTGTTGTGGTTTTTAAAGGGCGACACCAATGTAAAATACCTACAAGATAACGGCGTTCGTATTTGGAACGAGTGGGCCGACGAAAATGGCGATTTGGGCCATATTTACGGCTATCAATGGCGTTCTTGGCCCGATTACAAAGGTGGTTTTGTAGATCAAATTCAGCAAGCGGTCGATACTATTAAAAACAATCCCGATTCGCGCCGCATCATTGTAAGTGCGTGGAACGTGGCCGATTTGGATAACATGAATTTGGCTCCCTGCCATGCTTTCTTCCAGTTTTATGTGGCCGATGGCAAGCTAAGTTTGCAATTGTACCAACGCAGCGCTGATACATTTTTGGGAGTACCCTTTAATATTGCATCGTATGCCTTGTTGCTTAAAATGATGGCACAAGTATGTGGTTTGCAAGAGGGCGATTTTGTGCATACCTTGGGCGATGCTCACGTGTACCTAAATCACTTGGAGCAAGTAAAAGAGCAACTATCGCGCGATCCTAAACCCTTGCCTCAAATGAAAATCAATCCCAATGTAAAATCGATTTTTGATTTTACTTACGACGATTTTGAACTAGTTGGCTACGAAGCGCACCCCCATATTAAAGGTGTAGTATCGGTATAATAATGTCGCTTCGTCATGAAAATCATCCTCATAGCAGCAATAGACCTTAACGGTGGCATTGGCAAAGACAACCAATTGTTGTGTCATTTGCCCGCCGATTTGAAGCATTTTAAGCAATTAACCCAAGGTAAGACGGTTATTATGGGCCGTAAAACCTTCGATTCGTTGCCTGGTGGTGCCTTGCCTAAACGTCGAAATATTGTGATTTCAAGGCAAGCGAATTTAACATTGGCGAATTGTGAGGTGTTTAACTCTATAGATGCTGCATTCGCTGCTTGTGAATCGGAGGAAGAGGTTTTTGTAATTGGGGGCGAAAATATCTACAAACAGACCATTGCGAATGCCGACGTGCTTGAAATTACCCAAATGGACGCTCGCTTTGATGCAGACGCCTTCTTTCCACCCATTGATACGACTATTTGGACAGCTGTAAAGCAAGAGGCGCATGCTGCTGACGAACGTCATGCCTATAACTTTACCTTTGTTACCTACACCAGAAGCAAATAGTTATTAACAATCTGTAATTTTATCTATAACATAGATAACAGAGATACTGCTGTTTAGTAGTTTTTTTGTAGTTTTGTACCCATAAGCATTTTTGTATCAACACACACAAAATAGTTATGGAAAACAAAAGAATTAAAACTGCGTTAATTTCGGTTTTTCACAAAGAAAACCTAGACAAAATTGTATTAAAACTACATGCCGAAGGTGTTCGCATCTTATCTACTGGTGGAACTCAAACCTTTGTTGAATCGTTGGGCGTTCCTTGCGATGCTGTAGAAGACCTAACTTCGTATCCTTCCATCTTAGGAGGTCGTGTAAAAACCCTTCACCCCAAAGTATTTGGTGGTATTTTGTGTCGTCGTGATAATGAAACCGACCAAGCTCAAATTGCTCAATACGAAATTCCAGAAATTGATTTGGTAATTGTCGATTTGTATCCTTTCGAAAAAACCGTTGCATCGGGTGCTCCTGAACAAGACATCATCGAAAAAATTGACATAGGTGGTATTTCACTTATTCGTGCTGCTGCTAAAAACTTTGCAGACGTGGTAATTGTTGCATCGCAAGCACAATATGCTCCCCTAATGGACATGCTAGAAGAAAACGGTGCACAAAGTACCTTGGAGCAACGTAAATTCTTTGCGAAAGAAGCGTTTGCGGTATCGTCGTTGTACGATTCTGCTATCTTTAACTACTTTGATGGTGGTAACAGCAGTGCTTTCCGTTATGCAAAAGACGATGCAAAAACCTTGCGCTACGGCGAGAACCCACACCAAAAAGGTTATTTCTACGGTAACTTTGACGAAATGTTCGAACAATTGCAAGGCAAAGAAATTTCTTACAACAACTTGTTGGACATTGACTCGGCTATCAATTTGATTTCGGAGTTTGACGACATTACTTTTGCTATTTTGAAACACAACAACGCTTGTGGTTTGGCTTCGCGTCCTACTTTGCTTGAAGCTTGGAACGATGCTTTGGCAGGCGACCCTGTTTCTGCATTTGGTGGTGTGTTGATTGCCAATGCTCCTATCGACAAAGCAACTGCCGAAGAAATTAACAAAATCTTCTTTGAAGTTATTATTGCTCCCGATTACGACATGGATGCGCTAGAAATTTTGTCGCAAAAGAAAAACCGCATCATCTTGATTCAAAAACCATTTGCACGTCCCGAAAAACAATTCCGTTCGCTATTGAATGGTGTATTGGTACAAGACCGCGACAACAGCACAGAAGGTGCAGACCAAATGAAAACCGTTACGGTTACCGAACCTACTGCAGCACAAATCGAAGACATGATTTTTGCTAACAAAATTGTAAAACACACCAAATCGAACGCTATTGTATTGGCTAAAAACAAACAATTGTGCGCTAGCGGTGTAGGTCAAACCTCGCGCGTGGATGCACTTCGTCAAGCTATCGAAAAAGCAGGTACTTTCAACTTTGATTTGAACGGTGCAGTTATGGCATCTGATGCATTCTTCCCCTTCCCTGATTGCGTAGAAATTGCATCAAAAGCAGGTGTTAATGCAGTGGTACAACCTGGTGGTTCTATCAAAGATAATTTATCAATCGACTATTGTAACGAAAACGGTATTGCCATGGTAACCACCGGTATTCGTCACTTTAAACACTAAAAAACAACATATAATGGGTTTATTTTCATTCACACAAGAGTTGGCTATCGACTTGGGTACCGCCAACACCATTATCATTCAAAACGATAAAATTGTACTAGACGAGCCTTCTATTGTAGCGCTTGATTCGTCTGGTAGTTTAAAAGCAGTTGGTTTAAAAGCATCGATGATGCACGGTAAGGCCAACCCTAATATTCGTACAGTACGTCCTTTGCGCGATGGTGTGATTGCAGACTTTGATGCTGCCGAAATGATGATTCGTGGATTTATTAAAAAAATCTCGTCACGTAGTAGCTTGTTTGCGCCTTCGTTGCGTATGGTAGTATGTATTCCATCGGGCAGTACCGAGGTAGAAATTCGTGCGGTGCGCGACTCTTCGGAACATGCTGGTGGCCGCGACGTTTACATGATTTTTGAACCTATGGCAGCTGCTATGGGTATTGGTTTGGACGTTGAGGCTCCTGTGGGTCACATGATTGTTGACATAGGTGGTGGTACTACCGAGATTGCTGTTATTTCGTTGGGTGGTTTGGTTTGCAACCGTTCTATTCGTATTGCAGGTGACGACTTTACCAGCGACATTCGCGAGTACATGGGTCGTATGCACAACATCAAGGTAGATGACCCTACAGCCGAATTGATTAAAATTAATGTGGGTTCTGCTCTTACCGAATTGCCAGAGGACGAGGTGCCAGAAGATTTCTTGGTAGTAGGTCCTAACCGTATGACCGCTTTGCCACTTTCTATTCCTATTTCGTACCAAGAGGTTGCTCACTGCTTGGACAAATCCATCTCTAAAATAGAAGCGGCTATTCTATCTGCCCTAGAAGCAACTCCTCCAGAATTGTATGCTGATATTGTACGCAACGGTATTCATTTAACAGGTGGTGGTGCTTTGCTTCGCGGATTGAGCCAACGTTTCTCTGAAAAAATGAACATTCCATTTATTGTGGCAGACGACCCATTGCATGCAGTTGCCCGTGGTACAGGTTTAGCTTTGAAAAACATCGATAAGTATTCGTTCTTAATGCGCTAATGTTTTTTTAGCAATCTGACGAATGGAGAACCTTTTGAAGTTCATAAAACGATTTGGTTTATTGCTACTGTTTCTGTTGCTAGAAACGGTAGCAATAATCATGTTGGTGCAATACAATGGGTACCAACGGTCTGTTTTATTGAGCTCTGCTAGTTGGTTCTCTGGTATTTTTTACGATGGGGCAGATGCTATTGGCGGGTATTTTCATCTAAAGTCTGTAAACCAAGATTTGTCGGAAGAAAATGCTCAATTAAAAAACGAGATAGAAGCCCTAAAGGCCCAACAAAATGCGCTTATTAGTAAGTGCGATTCGGCCCAATTGGCAACCTTGGATTCTACTCTATGGCAGCCCTACAGCTATATTTCGGCGCACGTTATACAGCATTCCATTAACAAACCTCAAAACTACATTACTTTAGATAAGGGTACTGCCAATGGTGTGAAACCCGATATGGGGGTTGTTTCGCCCGATGGGGTAGTGGGTATTGTTAAGTCGGCGTCTAAACATTATGCCATGGTTATTCCGGTTATCAATGTTCAGTCGCGTATTAGTTGCAGGCTCGATTCATCTCAAAATTTTGGTTCGCTTATGTGGGATGGAGGCGATTACAGGCAAGCTATTTTGCACGAGGTTCCGGGCCACGTAAAAGCCAAGGTGGGCGAAAAGGTGTCTACCAGTGGTTTTTCGGCCATCTTTCCTAGTGGTATTCCTGTGGGTACCATCAAAGATATATCGCTGATTGAAGAAAATCAGTTTTTAAAGATAAAGGTTCAACTATCGGTCGATTTTGGTAAATTGTCGGAAGTACACGTTATTCAATTTGCCGGATTGGAAGAATTTAAAGCATTACAATAAGATGCCACAAGTATTGCCTTACCTACTGCGTTTTGTGCTACTCCTATTTTTGCAGGTGTTGTTATTCAACAACCTCAATTTTTTAGGGTATGTAAGTCCGTATATTTACCTTATCTTTTTTTTGGCACTTCCTTTTGCTTTTAAAACATCGTACAGTATGTTGTTGGGCTTTTTGATGGGCCTTGTAATTGATATTTTTTCTAATACCATGGGGGTACATACCTTTGCTTGTGTGCTTTTGTGCTATGTTAGAAAAACCTGGATTGGTTTATTAGTTAACACTACAAATTTGCAACAAGATAGCCTTAGCGTATCGCGTCTGGGATGGCTGGATTATACCAAGTATATTTTGGGTTTGATTTTGTTGCATCATACAGCTCTTTATATGTTAGAGGCATTTGGTTTTTATGCCTTTGGCTATACGCTTTTACGTATTATTGTCAATACGATTTTTACTACTTTGTTTATTCTTTGTTACGAATACATTCGCTCTAAGTAATGAAGTACAGACGCAAACATCAAGACTCTCGCTCGCGCCAAGTTGTAATGGTATTGCTGGTACTATTGGTTGCGCTATTGTTTGTTGTTAGGTTGTTTGCTTTGCAAGTGTTGGACGATACGTATAAAGGAAGTGCCGATAGCAATGCTTTTCTAAAAAAAACCATTTATCCTTCGCGTGGTTTGATTTACGACAGAAATGGTAAACTGATGGTATCCAACCAACCGGTTTACGATGTTATGTTGGTGATACGCGAAATGGTAGATTTTGATACCTTGGCCTTTTGCGAGGTGATGAACATGCAGCGAGCAGACTTTGAACAGCGCATGGATGATATCAAAGATCGCAAAAAGAATCCGGGTTATTCACGTTATACTCCGCAAGTATTTGCTCCCCAAATATCGTACGAAGAATATGGGCAGTTGCAAGAAAAATTGTTCCGTTTTCCGGGTATTTTTGTGCAGCAGCGAGTGGCCAGAGAATATACCCTGCCTTGTGCGGCCTTGCAGATTGGTTCATTGGGCGAGGTGTCGCAAAAACAATTGGATGCCGATGCTTACTATAAACGGGGCGACCACATGGGGCAGTCGGGCATCGAAAAGCAATACGAAAATCAGTTGCGTGGTACTAAAGGCGTAGAGGTATTGTTGCGCGATGCACACGGTAGAATTAAGGGAAAATACAACGATGGAGCCAACGACATTTTGCCCGTTGCCGGAAAGGACCTCACCTTGGGGTTGGACATGGAATTGCAAGCATACGGCGAAAAGTTGATGCAAGGCAAAATGGGTAGCATTGTGGCCATAGAACCCAAAACGGGCGAAATTTTGGCCATGGTATCGGCGCCTTCGTTCGATCCTGCATTGTTGGTAGGACGTCAGCGTTCTAAAAACTATGCAAAATTAGTAAAAGACAAAACCAAGCCCTTGTTTAATAGGCCTGTGATGGCACAATACCCTCCGGGTTCTACCTTTAAGTTGGTGCAGGCGTTGATTATGCAACAAGAGGGTATTTTTACCCGCAATACCATGCTTCCTTGCAAGCAGGGCTACTATTATACCAAAACACGTAAAGTAGGTTGCCACCACCATAAATCGCCCATTGATTTGCCCACTTCTATAGAAACATCGTGCAATGCTTATTATTGTTATGGATTGCATTACATGTTTGACGAACGTTTGGATAAGTACGGTTCTATTCAAGGGGCGTACAACGTTTGGCGCGATTATGTTTTTGGGATGGGCTTTGGCGACGAGTTAGGCATAGATTACCCGGGCGAAAAGGGTGGTGTGGTGTACCGTAGCAGAACCTACGATAAAATTTATGGCAAACGAGGATGGAAATCGGCTACGGTTATTTCTATTGCCATTGGTCAGGGCGAAATATTGGCTACCCCTTTGCAGATAGCTAACTTGGCTGCGTTTATAGCCAATAGGGGTTATTTTTATACGCCTCATTTGGTAAAATCGATAGAGGGAGATAGCATTGATGCCTTATACAGAACCAAGAATGCCTTGGCCATTAACGACCGCTACTTTGATGTAGTGATAGAGGGCATGCATCGTGCGGTATTAAAAGGAACCGCTCGCTACGGACAAATTCCAGGGGTAGAGTTTTGCGGAAAAACCGGTACGGCTCAAAACCCCCATGGCGACGACCACTCTATTTTTATGGCATTTGCACCTAAAGACGACCCCCAAATTGCCATTTCGGTGTATGTAGAAAACTCTGGTTTTGGCGCCACTTGGGCGGTACCAATTGCTAGTTTGATGATAGAAAAATATTTGCACCGCGAAATAGATCCTTCGCGTTTGCCAATAGAAAAAAACATGATTGAGAAGTCTTTTTATTAGTTAACGTATGAGGCGAAACGAAAATATACTAAAAAAAATAGACTGGCTCACCGTTGGTTTGTACTTGCTATTGGTGGTGTTTGGTTGGTTTACCATTTTTGCGGCCAGCTACGATTTTGACAACACCCAGCTATTTGATTTTTCGATGAACCATGGCAAGCAACTTATTTGGATGGCTTGTGCCTTGGTGGTGGCAGTAGTGGTTACGTTGATAGATAGTAAATTCTATAACAACATAGCCTACGTGTTTTATTTTTCGATGATATTGCTGCTGGTGCTCACTATTTTTATAGCGCCCGATATTAAGGGATCGCACTCGTGGTTGCGTTTTGGGTCGTTTCAGATACAGCCTGCCGAGTTTGCCAAATATGCCACCCTATTGTGTTTGGCCAAGTTTATGAGCTCGTACCAGTTTACCTTGAGCAACAGGCGTAATTTGATGTTGGCCATGGGCATCATTTTTTTGCCAGCAGTGATTATCATTGCACAGTCTGAAACGGGGTCGGCTTTGGTGTTTGTGTCGTTGTTGTTGGTACTGTTTAGAGAAGGTATGAACGGCATTGTTCTGGTGCAGGGGGCATTGGCAATTCTCTTCTTTATTTTGGTATTACGCTACAACAATTTGCCCGATATGGTGGGAGTCTCCGAAGAGCTTCCCGGATTTATTCTGACCTTTTCTATAGCCTTAGTTGTGTCTGCTGTTTTTGTGCATTTGTATACCCGCGATAAGTTATTGGTGAAGCTGATGGTAGGTGTTAATCTTGCTTTATGGGTAGTGGGGGCCGTTTTGCATGTATTTTATCCGTTTATTTTGTATACTTGGATAGCCTACGTTTGCATGGCCGTTAGCATCATCTTGTTGATAGGGCGTACCTATGTGGTAAGGCGTAGGTCTTATATGCTAGTGGCCTGCTTTTTGCTAGGTACCATAGCCTTGTCATTAACAGCCGACTATGCATTCAATAAGGTATTAGCGCCGCACCAACAAATTCGTATTAAAATTGTATTGGGCTTGGAAGACGACCCACAAGGAGCGGGTTACAACGTTCGCCAATCGCAAATTGCCATTGGTTCGGGGGGTGTGCTAGGTAAAGGGTATTTAAACGGTACACAAACTAAATTAAGCTATGTGCCCGAGCAAGACACCGACTTTATTTTTTGCACCATTGGCGAAGAGCATGGTTTTTTGGGGTCGGTGTTGTTTATAGGGCTGTATGCCTTTTTTATGGTACGACTCATTTATCTGGCTGAAAGGCAACGCTCGGCTTTCTCTAGGGTTTATGGCTATGGCTTGGTAAGTATCTTTTTGTTTCACTTTTTTATCAACTTAGGGATGGTAACAGGTATAACCCCGGTTATTGGTATCCCGCTTCCGTTTATTAGTTATGGTGGATCGTCGCTATGGGGTTTTACCATTATGCTATTTACGTTTATTCGTTTGGATGCGAATAGAATGGAAGTTTTACAACACGGATAATGTTTATGCAGTACAAATTAATTGCCCTTGATATTGATGGCACCTTGGCGAACAGCCAAAAAGAAATATCGCAAAAAAACATCGATACCCTTGCCGAGGCGGTTCGCCAAGGTGCGCAAATTGCGCTGGTATCGGGACGTCCCACCTTTGGTATAGTGCCCACGGCTAAGATGTTGGGCTTGGATAAAATAGGTGGGTATATTTTGTCGTTTAACGGGGCAAATATTATTAACTGTGCTACAGGCGACATGTTGTACCAAAACGTACTAACCCCTCAGCACGTAGCAGCTATTTGCCAGCAAGCCGTACAATTAGGCGTTACAGCCATTACCTATAATACCGATGCACTTTATACCACATCGGAGCAGAATATTTACGTGCAAAAAGAGGCATTTTTGAACAAAATGCCCGTGGTAGAAGTGCCCGACTTGGTACAAGCTACCACCTTCCCAACAGCCAAATGCTTGTTGGTAGACGACCCCGAAAAATTAGTACAAGTAGAGGCTTTGATGAAAGAAAAGTTTCCCAATTTAAGCATTTACCGTTCGGAGCCCTACTTTTTAGAGATTGTGCCCAAAGGAATAGACAAAGCCTTCTCGTTGCAAATTTTGTTGGATAACCTAGGGTGGACGTCCCAAAATTTACTTTCGTGTGGCGATGGTTTTAACGACCTATCGATGATTCAGTATGCAGGTATGGGAGTGGCCATGAAAAACGCACAAGAGGTAGTAAAAGCGGCGGCCAATTACGTATCGCCTTACACCAACGACGAAGACGGCGTGGCGCATACCATAGAAAAATTTGTATTAAATAAGTAGGGTTTATTTTTGTCGGTCGGCAACCAACAAAATATATTGCTCTATAGCCTCTCGTGTAGGCGAGTTTTCAAAGTCTTGCAAGCATTGCAAGGCTTTTTCTTTGTAGTAAGCTATTTTTTCTTGGGTGTAGGCAATACCGCCTTTTTGGTGCACCCATTCTTGAATTTTTTGCACTTCTTTGTTTTGGAAGGCGGTTAAAATGGTGGCTTTTTCTTGCTGTGAAGCATTTTGGTACAAGTAAAGCAAGGGCAATGTCATTTTGCCTTCTTGAATGTCGTTTCCCACCGGTTTGCCAATATGTCCCCCTTCTTGGTAGTCAAAAATATCGTCTTTCAGTTGGAAGCAAATGCCAATGTATTCTGCCATTTCTTGTAGGCGTTTGGCGCTTTCTTTGGGTGCTTGAGGCGTAGAAAGAACGCCTAAATTTGCGCATGTAGAGAACAAAATAGCCGTTTTGTGCTTAATAACGTTTAAGTAGTAGTTTTCGTTGTAAATGGCCTCTTTGCTTGCCGAAAGTTGCAAAAGTTCGCCATCTACCAGGCGCCTTCCCATGGTAGAAATGGAAGATATGATGTGGATGTTTTGGGTTTTAGTGGCTTCTAAAAGGGCCGACGAGAGAAAAAAGTCTCCACCTAAAACGGCCGCTTTGCTTTTAAATTTAGCCATGAGCGATGGTTGGCCTCTGCGTTGGTCCGCTTCGTCTACTACATCGTCGTGAATAAGACTTGCCACATGGAGTAGTTCTACCGCCACTGCCGCATGAATGGTAGCAGGGGTAATGCCTCCCGTTAACTGTGCACAAAGCAATACCAATAAAGGGCGCATTTGTTTACCAGCCGACTCGTTTACGTGTGCCACCATTTGTTGCAATAGGGCATTGTCGCTTTGCAAAGCCACTTGGTAGGCTTCTTTGTACTGGATAAGTTGTTCCGCTACAGGATTGCTTATATGTTGGAGTGCTTGTTTCATCCCACTAAAATTACACAAAAGTAGTAAAAATTTATAGAATACGTTAGAAAATACTTACCTTTGTATCATTATGAAGCGTATTTGTGCATTAACCATGGCCCGTAACGATGCTTTTTTTTTAAAAAAATGGATATCGTACTACAGTGAGCAATTGGGCGAAGAAAATTTGTACGTATTCTTAGATGGCGAAGACCAATCTTTGCCATACGATACGGGTAAGGTAAATGTTGTTGTGCGTAAGCGCGTATCGCAAGAGGTAACCGTGGCCGATCGTACCCGAATTGGTTTTTTAAATGAACAAGCGCATTTGCTGTTGCAACGCTACGATTTAGTGATTGGCAGCGATGCCGACGAGCTACTGGTAGTAGATCCCAAGGTAGGCGAAACGTTGGTAGAGTACCTAAGCCATGCCAAATGCAACCCTTGTATATCGGGGTTAGGTGTTGATGTGGGCCATCATTTAAAAGAAGAGCAACCCATTGACGATACCAAACCGTTTTTGAGCCAACGCAAATATGCACTGATGGATTCGCAATACACCAAACCCGTGGTGGTGTCTAAACCTGTACGATGGGGAGCTGGGTTTCATCGTGTAAAAATGCACAATTATCGCATCGATAAAAATTTGTATCTTTTCCATTTTGGGTCGGTAGATGAGCAAATTTATCGTGCCAAATTTAACGATCAAGAACGCATCAAAGAGGGCTGGACTACCCACATGAACCAGCGTTATAGAACCATTCGTTTGGTGACCGAAAAAAAAGCGTTGGATGGCGATAAGTACTTGCCCGTTGCCCGCTTTTTGCAAACCTTGATACGTCATCCTTTTATGTGGCGCCGTCCTTACATGTACTTCTGGAAAATGATTATCCGCATTCCTTCACGCTTTTCGTCGACAGTATGAAAAAAATTGCGGCCATCACCATGGCTCGAAACGAGTCTTATTTTCTGACCAAATGGTTGGAATACTATGGTGCGCAGTTAGGCGAAGAAAACTTATACGTGTTCTTGGATGGCGAAGACCAAGAAATACCTTCTAATACCCAAGCACACGTGCAACGCTGCCCAAAGATACAGGCCAAACGTACGGCCTTTGACAAGGTGCGTATGGCGTTTCTTTCGGAGCAAGCTGCCTTGTTGTTTAAACAAGGTTATGAGGTAGTGATAGGGTGCGATACCGACGAGTTTTTGGTGGTGGACCCCCATCTACAAACCTCTTTAGCGGGTTATTTAAGTAACCAGGCGCCTTTTGATTCGCTTTCTGGTTTGGGCATGGATGTGGGTCAGCATTTGGTCAACGAGGCGGCCATAGATTGGACGAAGCCTTTTTTGCAGCAACGCTCTTATGCGCTCTTGTCGACCCGTTATACCAAACCCGTTGTATTGGGTAGGCCTTTGCGTTGGGGTTCTGGTTTTCATCGAATAAAAGGCCACAACTTTCACATGGACCCTAACCTTTACTTGTTCCACTTTGGCGGGTTTGATAAGGCTTATTTAGAGGCCAAATACACCGACCAAGAACGCATGCAAGCGGGGTGGGAGGCCCATATTGCTAGGCGATTAAAAACCAGCCAAATTATCACCCAAAAGAAGGCTTATACGGCCCATGCCATTATACGACGTGCCCGTGCTATGCAAACGTGGCTACGCCAACCCTTTGCTTGGAACAAACCCAGTATGATGGGGCTTAAATACGTTGTTTCTATTCCAGAGAGCTTTAAGCATATTTTGTAATGAAGATTGTTTTTTTAATAAAAGCATTGGATAACATTGGTGGTACCGAAAGGGTGACCATTCAAATAGCCAACGAGCTTAGTTTGCGCCAGTACGATGTGCACATTGTTTCGTTGGTGGGCAACCAAAAACCCTTCTTTCCTGTTCTGCCATCGGTGGGGCTGCATTACATCCATAAAGGCTCTGATAACAGCATTTTCCCTTACCGCGATTTGCGTAGGCATTACCGACTTAAAAAGTGTTTTGCTCAGATTTTGCCCGATGTGATAGTGGTAGTAGACGCCTCGCGTGCCACCTTTAAAATTCCAGCTTGTCGCCCTTATACTACCATTTATTGGGAGCACTTTAACTCGCTTATGAAGAGCAAGTGGATGCAACAATTGTCGCGTAAGTTGGCGGTTAAATACGGCAATTGGGTGGTTACCCTTACCGAAGAAGATGCTCAGTCGTACCGACAAAAGTACGGTACCGATAGGGTGGGGTGCATTTATAATCCCATTACCATAGATGCCCCTGCTTACCAAACTCCTACCGCACGCCAAATAGTAGCGGTGGGTAGGTATACCCCGCAAAAAGGGTTCGATTGGCTATTACAAGCATGGAATTTGGTAAAAGAGAAAGCCGATTGGAAACTCTTAATTGTGGGCAAAGGGAAACAAACCAAACGCTTACAAACTTATATACAGCAACATAATTTAGCAGATTCCGTACAGTTATTGCCCCCTACTAATGCCATTCAGCAGTTGTTTGCCTCGTGCAGCATTTATGCTCTTTCGTCGCGTTTTGAGGGCCTTCCCTTGGTGTTAATAGAGGCAGCAGCTTGTGGCTTGCCAGCAGTGGCATTTGCTTGTCAAACCGGTCCGTCGGAAATAGTTGAGCACCAAAAATCGGGCATTTTAGTACCCACAGGCCAAGTAGAAGCGTTTGCCCAAGCTTTGCAAACCCTAATGAACAATGAAGCCTTGCGCTTGAACTATTCGCAAGAGGCTTATAACTATGTAAACCAAAAATTTTCTGTTCATACCATTGTTCAGCAGTGGGAAAACTTGTTTAAACAATTAAAGTCATCCTAACATGAAGGTAAGCGTAATCATGCCAACATACAACCACGAGCCCTACATTGCTCAGGCAATAGAGAGCTTTTTGGCGCAAAAAACATCGTTTGCTATAGAATTGTTGATAAACGACGATTGTTCTACCGATAATACCTACGCCATTGCGCTATCGTATGCGCAAAAGGATGCGCGTGTAAAAGTGTTTAAGCAAGAAAAGAATCAAGGCTTGCTCTGCAACTATAAATTTATTTTAAACCAAGCCCAAGGCGAATATTTGGCCGTGTTAGAGAGCGATGATTACTGGCTAGACGAGCATAAATTGCAAAAGCAAGTAGATTACATGGATGCCCATCCTACTTGTCATTTGTCTTTTTCAAGTGTACTACACTTAAAAAGGGGGCAGTTTGTTCCTAATATAGATGCTTCGTATTTGTTCAATACACCCGGCAAGACGCCATACGACCACATTCTGTACCGCAATATTATTTTCTCTCCCACGGTATGTTTTAGACGCAGTGCCTATAACCAATATTGCAACATTGACGATTACATAGAGCGTCAATTTACTACGTTTGACTATCCGGTGTGGTTGTCATTGCTAGCCAACGGCGATGTGCACTATTTGCCCGAGCATACGGCTGTTTATCGCGTGTCGGGCACATCAATTAGTAATAATAAGAGCCTAAAAAAGAAGATTCATTTTGCTAAATCGGTAAATTTTGATGTGCGTAAGTACATCATAGACCGATACGGAAGTGGATGTTTTTCTGCCTTTGATATTAGGGTGCGACAAGCCGTTATTCTTTCGCGTTGTGCGTGGCAGTTAAAAATGCCCTTACACGCCGCTTACTACTTCTTTGGTACCCTGCTTGGTGTAGTACATGGCAAATAGCAGGTATACGCCAAAGGCCAAATCGCCGTACGATCCCCTAATTACCTCTGTCTGCATCTGAATAATGACCAAAATCCAGCATGCTATAATAAGCAGGTTGCTTTTGTTGCTAATGCCATAATAAAGTGGCATCAGCAAGATACAACTCATGCAGAATAGTCCCAATAGCCCAAACTCCATGGTGCTTTGCAAAAGTTGGTTGTGCGGATGCGCTCCCATAACGTCTTTGTGTACGCAAGAGTAGATTAAGAACTTGTCTTTTCTAATGCTAGGCGAGGCAATAAAAGCATTGGTAATGTAGGTAATGTTGGACGATGCGCCCACTCCAGACCAAGGCTGTTCTTTTAGCAGGTTCACCGACTCTGTCCAGATGTCGTAGCGAGTGTCTTGATGAGTGGTTAGGGCATGCTTAATTTTGTGGTTGTTTAGCAAAATAGCACCGCCTATAATACCGCAGAGCACAAGGGTGCCTATGGCCACTTTTTTGTGCTTTTTACCCAACAGGTAATAAATGCCCATTACAATAAGTAAATTGCATGCTACAAAGCCAATGCGGGCGTCCGATATGGCAATGGCACCATAAAAGCACCCTATGGGAATTAACCACAAGTATTTAAGTTTGCTTTTTTGGGTTTTGATGAACCAAAAACAGGCAGCAATGGCAATGTTAAGGTACATGTTAAACGCCATGTGTGCGTGTATGTAGGTATGGCGAACCATAATTAGGTGTCGCTTCCAGTTAGAATGAACGGCGGGTGGGTGTATTTGCGACAGGTAAAACGTGTATATGAGCAAAGCAATTGAAACAAAAATACACGTATACGCCACGTATTTTGCCTTGGGTACGCGTGTGCCCAGCACGCCCAAAATGCCAAATACCAAAAACGACAGCCTACTTTCTAAAAAAAGCGGTATGTGTTGGCTGTATCTTTCTAGTGGAATGTATGCCACCAGTAGCAAAAAGTAGGCAATACAGGCCCAAAAAGGAATTTTATTGACCGTAAAGAACGATGTTTGTTGGTATCGCTTTTGTAAAAAATAATCTACCAAAGAGAAAACAATAAAAAGAATCATGGCCCACCTGGTAAAGTTGTTAAAAAACACAGGAAGGCAGGCAAATAGCACCAACCCCGATGTAATTTGGATGGATGCTACGGTTCTTTTTAGGGCTTGTATCATAGCGGAATTTCCGATAGTTGGTCGGCAAATACGTATGCGTCCATGCTGTTCATGGTCATACAGTTTTCCTTTAGGCAATGGTTTAGTTGGCTTTGAATGCCGTTAAAAAAGCCGTTGGTGTTAACAAAATACACCTTTTTGGTGGTTTCGCCAATTTGGTGCATGGCCATCAAACTAAAAGCTTCGTCTAGCGTACCAATGCCACCAGGCAGTACCACAAAGGCATCGGCCATTTGGCTCATGAGCTGTTTGCGCTCGGCTAGGTTCTGCACAAAAATGTTTTGGGTATTGCAAGGGTTTACCCACTCAGAATCTTTCCAATTATCGGGAATAACACCGATTACTTTTGCATGTAGGTTGGCGGCTGCCTGAGCCACATCGCCCATTAGTCCGCAAGGAGTACCCCCGTAAATGAGTTCGTGTCCTTTTTGGGCTAACAAAGAGCCGAGGCTACGCGCCACTTGGCGGTAGTCCTCGGCTATATTGTCGCTCGACGAGCAGAAAACGGCTATTTTCATACCTTATGCGTCAATGCGTGCGTAGGTAGCGTTTGCTTCGATAAATTCGCGACGGGGTTCTACATCGTCGCCCATAAGCATAGAGAAAATGTGGTCTGCAGCAGCAGCGTTTTCGATGGTAATTTGGCGAAGCGTTCTGCCTTCTTTGCACATGGTGGTTTGTCTTAGCTGTTCTTCGTTCATTTCACCCAAACCTTTGTAGCGTTGAACGTGAATACCTGCTTCGTTGCCTGCACCGTATTTTTCAATAAAGGCAATGCGTTGTTGTTCGTTCCAGCAATACTCTTCTATTTTACCTTTTTTACATAGGTAAAGTGGAGGAGTAGCAATGTAAACGTGACCGTTCTCAATGAGTTCTTTCATGTAGCGGAAGAAGAAGGTCAAAATAAGGGTGGCAATGTGGCTTCCGTCCACGTCGGCATCGGTCATAATGATTACCTTGTGGTAGCGAAGTTTTTCCATATTCAGTGCCTTGCTGTCTTCGGCAGTACCAATGGTTACGCCTAGTGCGGTGTAAATGTTTCTAATTTCTTCGCTTTCAAAAGCCTTGTGTTGCATGGCTTTTTCTACGTTCAAAATTTTACCACGCAATGGCAAAATAGCTTGGGTAGCACGGTCGCGACCTTGTTTTGCAGTACCACCTGCCGAGTCACCTTCGACTAGGAACAATTCGCATTCTGCAGGGTCTTTGCTAGAACAGTCGGCTAGTTTGCCAGGCAAGCCACCACCGCTAAGAGGCGATTTGCGTTGTACCAATTCGCGTGCTTTGCGGGCAGCATGACGTGCTGTAGCGGCCAAAATAACTTTTTCGATGATGGTTTTGGCAGCATTGGGGTGTTCTTCCAAGTAGTTACCCAAAGCTTCGCTCACGGCAGCGTCTACCGAACCCATTACTTCGTTGTTACCCAACTTGGTTTTGGTTTGACCCTCAAATTGAGGTTCGGCTACTTTAATAGATACCACAGCAGTTAACCCTTCGCGGAAGTCGTCGCCGTTTAGCTCGATTTTTTGTTTTTCCAACTTTTCGAGCATTTTGTTGTCTTCGGCGTATTTTTTAAGGGTACGGGTTAAACCACGACGGAAACCAGCCAAGTGAGTACCCCCTTCGATGGTGTTGATGTTGTTAACGTACGAGTGGATGTTTTCGGTGTAACCGGTATTGTAGATAAGGGCAATTTCTACGGGAGTTTCGCCCTTGTGGGTTTGTACATGAATAACGTCTTCGAATAATTTGTCGCGTGTGGCATCCAAGTAAAGAACAAACTCTTTTAAACCATCTTTTGAGTAGAAGGTTTCCGATTTGGGTTCGGGGTGTTCTTCGGTGGTGCGATAGTCAGTCAGGGTAAGACGTATACCGGCGTTAAGGAAAGCCAATTCGCGTAGGCGGTTGGCCAAAATATCGTATTTGTATTCGGTAACGGTAAAGATGCTGCCGTCGGGTTTAAAGGTAACGGTAGTACCGGTGCTATCCGATGTACCAATTTCGGCAATAGGCGCAAGCGGTTTACCAATGCTGTATTCTTGCATGTAGCGTTTGCCATCGCGGCAAACTTCGGCGCGTAGGTAAGTAGAAAGCGCGTTTACGCACGATACACCTACACCGTGCAAACCACCCGAAACTTTGTAGCTATCTTTGTTAAATTTACCACCTGCGTGTAGCACGGTCATAACTACTTCTAGGGCAGATTTGCCTTCTTTTTCGTGCATATCCACCGGAATACCACGACCGTTGTCTTTTACGGTAATAGAGTTGTCGGCATTGATGCTTACCTCAATATCGGTACAATAGCCAGCAAGGGCTTCGTCAATGGAGTTATCTACCACCTCGTATACCAAGTGGTGAAGACCTTTAATACTAATGTCGCCAATGTACATGGCAGGACGCATACGAACGGCTTCTAACCCCTCTAAGACGGTAATACTACTGGCGCCATATTCGGCTGCGTTTTGTTTTTCTTGTTCTTCCATATTGTGTTTTTGAATTGTCAAATAAACGTACAAATTTATAAAAAACTATCGGAATGTGCAACGATTTTATTTATCTTTGTCCAACAAAATAAAACATCATGAAAAAACACATTGCAATTGTAGCTGGGGGCGATTCGTCCGAAGTAGTAGTATCGCTAAAAAGCGCTCAAGGAATCAAATCGTTTATCGACCAAAATACCTATAAAACCACCATTGTAACCATTATCGGAAACGAGTGGAACGCTGTTGTGAGCGAAAACGAGCAGTATCCCATCGATAAAAACGATTTTTCGTTTGTTATGAACGGCGAAAAACAACGCTTCGATTTTGCCTACATCACCATTCACGGTACGCCTGGCGAAAACGGCATTTTGCAAGGTTATTTTGATTTGATAGGCCTAAAATACTCTTGTTGCGGTGTGTTGGCCGCCTCGCTAACCTTTAACAAGTTTGTGTGCAACCGTTATTTGCAAGCCTTTGGCGCTAAAATTGCCCAATCGTACTTGTTGCAAAAAGGCCAAACCTACCAAGCGCAAGAAATTTTACAAACCGTTGGCTTGCCTTGTTTTGTAAAAAGCAACGTAGGCGGTAGCAGCTTTGGTGTAACCAAAGTGAAAGAAGCCACCCAGTTAGAAGCGGCCATAGAGCGTGCCTTTGCCGAAGGCGACCAGGTGATTATTGAATCGCTTTTGGTGGGTACCGAAATTACCTGTGGCATGTACAAAACGCACAACAAAACCGTGGTACTGCCCATTACAGAGGTGGTAACCGACAACGAATTCTTTGACTACGACGCCAAATACAACGGACAGGTAACCGAAATTACCCCCGCTCGTTTGTCGGACGAAATAACTGCCGAAGTACAACGCCAAACCGCCAAATACTACGATATTTTGGGTTGCAAAGGCATTGTGCGCATCGACTATATTATATCGCCCGATGGCGTTCCTTACGTACTAGAAGCCAATACTACCCCCGGCATGACACCTACCAGCTTTATTCCACAGCAAGTGCGCGCCGCAGGTTTAGACATCAAAGATGTAATGGCCGATATTATTGAAAGTGAACTCAACTAAACATGCATTCCGATAAATTACTTTCGGATACCATTCGCTTTTTGCGCTTCCCACTTATGGTAGGAGTGGTAATTGTTCATACCACCCTAGATAGCGTTATTATAGGGGGCGATAGTGTAACGCAGGGAGGCATGTTCCCCTTGTTTGATATTTTCAATCATTTGTTTGACGGAGAAATAGTGCGCATGCGAGTGCCACTATTTTTCTTTTTTTCGGGGTTCTTGTTCTTTTTTCAGGGAGCCTTTTCAAAACAATTGTATGCCGATAAGCTAAAAAGAAGAGTAAAAACCCTATTGGTTCCTTATCTTTTTTGGATTTCTGCCCTGTTGCTGATGATTTTTGTGGCACAACAAGTGTTTCCGTCGTTTACATCGGGCAATAATTTGCCCATCAAAGAGTACACCCTAATAGATTGGCTAAAAGCCTATTGGCATTCGTTCCCCATGAGTCCGTTTTGGTTTATTCGCGACTTGATGGTGGTGGTAGTGTTCTCTCCGCTACTGTATTTTTTAATAAAGTACCTAAAGCTAGCAGGTGTGTTACTACTAGGGTTTTTGTGGTGTGCGGGCGTTCAAACACCCTGGGTAGGAGTAAACGTTACCGCTTTTTTCTTTTTTGGACTAGGTGCGTGGTATGCGCTAACCAACAAAAACTATACCCCTATTTTGGTTAACTACAGGTGGCATTTGCTGGGTTTTTACCTTCCGCTTTTGGTGCTTAATACGCTACTTTGGTCCAGCACTTTTGCGCAAATAGCCCTTTTGCAACGTTTGGGTATTTTATTGGGCATGGCTACCTTGGTAGCTTGGGTGGCCAGGGGCATTCAGACGCAAACTATACATGCGAACAAAACCTTGTCCGATGCTGCTTTCTTTTTGTTTTGCATCCACAACCCCATAACGGTGTTTGCCTCTAAATTGTGGGTAACCTACCTATGGCCCATGACCGATGCCAAAATGATTATTGGTTATGTGTTGATTCCAACCGTTGTTAGCGTAGGGGCTGTGTATCTGTACCTTGCCTTGCGTAAATATTTGCCACGTTTTACGGCAATTGTTACGGGTGGACGATAAAAAATACTTATTTTTGCAAAAAAATAATAAATTTTTTATGCAATCCGATAAGCTTTTGTCGCAAACTATCCATTTTTTGCGATTTCCACTTATTTTTTCGGTGGTGGTATCGCACACCAATTTTATAGGCACTGTGATTGGTGGTTCCTCTTTTGTAGAAACGGGTATGTATCCCGTATACGATTTTATTTACTGTTTGGTAAAGCAAGAGTTGGCTTCGCTGGATGTATCTACCTTCTTTATGTTTGCTGGCTTTTTGTTCTTTTACAAAGCCGATTTTACGTTTAGTACGTATACTCAAAAGCTTAAAAACAGGGTTCATACCTTGTTAATTCCCTATTTATTTTGGAACGCCTTGGTGTTGGCTTTGATGATAGGCGGCAACCTTTTGTTGGGTGGTCTTACATCGGGTGCCAATCAATTACTTTCCGATAAAAGCATTACCCAATGGCTCAGCATGTTTTGGTCGTATAAGTTAGATACCCCTGTAGCAGGGCAGTTTTGGTTTATTCGCGATTTAATGATGATGGGCATTTGTAGTCCTTTGTTGTATGTAGCAATACGTTATTTAAAATGGATTTGGGTGCCTTTAATAGGCGTTTTATGGGCCCTCGGCTTTTCGTCGCCCGTAGTAGGCTTTAGTTTAGAGGCGATATTCTTTTTTTCGTTAGGAGCGTGGTTTAGCATACATAAAGTTAACTTTGCTACCTTGCTATTGCCCTTGCGAAAAGGCATGCTCGCCCTGTTCTTGTTGTTGGTGGGCGTAAACATGACCTTGTGGTATGCTAATTTAAAAGAGGTATACGATGTTGTTCACCATATCAACATTTTGGTGGGCATGGCGGCCTTACTGGGTTGGGTGGCACGTGGTAAAGAATTGGGTAAAATTAATATCAGCGAAAAAATTGCTAGCGCTACCTTCTTTGTGTATGGTTACCATTTGTTGGCCGTTATTTTCTGCTTAAAATTGTGGCTTAAACTGTTCAGCCCTATTAGCGAGGCTTGGCTTATTGTGGGCTATTTTGTTATTCCTGTTTTGGTAGCCGCCTTTGGCGTAGGCTTGTACCATGTACTGAAAAAAATCGCCCCACGCTTTACCGCCATCATTACCGGTGGTCGTTAAACCATTTTTTATGAAAACGACGTTAACGCCCCAGCAACACCTTTCGCAAACCATTCAATGCTTGCGCTTCCCACTCATGGTAGCGGTAGTGTTTATTCACGCCAATTTTATTCGCGTTACGTTGCAAGGGCAGGCGGTGGTGCAAGAGGGTATGTACCCTGTGTACGATTTTTTGCGTCTGCTCTTTTCGCGCGAGGTAGCCGGTATGGCTGTACCCTTGTTCTTCTTTATGTCGGGCTTTTTATTCTTTTATCAGACTACTTTTTCGGCAAGTGTTTACTTGCGCAAACTTAAAACAAGGGCAAAAACCTTGTTGCTTCCGTACCTATTTTGGAACTTAGCTACTTGGTTGGTGTTAGTGGCAGCTGGTGTGTTACTCCCTTCGCTAACATCGGGCAATAATACCCATTTACAAAACCTTACATGGAGCGAGTGGATCAATATTTTTTGGATGCAAAACAATGGCTCGCCCCTTTGTATGCAGTTTTGGTTTTTGCGCGATTTAATGGTGGTAATGGTGTTATCTCCCTTGGTGTATGCTCTTTTACGATACACAAAACAGGCTGGGCTTTTGTTGTTGGCCGTGCTATGGTACTTGGATGTAAAAGTAGGACCCATTAGCCTTGAGTCTTTTTTCTTCTTTTCGGTGGGTGCTTATTTTGCCTTGAACGCCAAAAACTGGGTGCAATTATGTATGTTGCACAAAATAAAGTTATCTGTAATTTATGGTGTATTGTTGGTGGCATCGATGGTGCTTTATTACCTTCAGTCTGAAGGCCTAGCATATAGCGTTTGCCATAAAACAGCCTTGCTAATGGGTATGGCTACGGTAGTTGCGTGGGTAGGATGTGGCATGCAACGCTACCAATGGTCGGTGCCAGCGTCATGGGCTGCTGGGGCGTTTTTTATCTATGCCTATCACGATACCGTACAAGTATTTTTGTTAAAACAATGGGTAATATTTTTCTCGCCCTTGTCGGATGGATGCTTGGTAATGGGATATGTAATGCTACCGCTTTTGGTGGTGTTAATGGGCATGCTTTGTTATCGGATACTGCAAAAAATATGGCCCCAATTTGCGGCCGTTATAGTAGGAAGTCGATAAAAAACTATATCTTTGTTTTTATAAAAACGTAGCAACATGATAAAACAATTGCAACAACAAGTAGAAAAAGAGTTGGCAAGTATAAATTGGACAATGGAGCCAACAGGTTTGTATAGCCCCGTGGAATATGTATTGTCGTTGGGTGGTAAGCGCATTCGTCCTGTATTGACCTTGCTGGCGTGCAAACTTTTTTCGGGCAACGAGCAGCCTGCTATGTCTGCTGCTTTGGCCATTGAGGTGTTTCATAACTTTACGCTGTTGCACGACGATGTGATGGACCGCGCCGATACCCGCCGAGGTAAACCTACTGTTCATAAAAAATGGAACGACAATACCGCCATTTTATCGGGCGATGCCATGCTCATCAAAGCCTATCAGTTGTTGCAAAAGGCACCAGAAGATAAATGGCCTGTTCTGCTCGATTTGTTCTCTAAAACCGCTATAGAGGTGTGCGAGGGCCAGCAATACGATGTTGATTTTGAAAACGATTTGGCCGTTAGCTTGCCTCAATACATAGAGATGATTCGCCTTAAAACGGCAGTTTTGTTAGCAGCATCTTTAAAAATGGGTGCGCTTATAGGGGGCGCCAGTGAGCAAGATGCCGATGCCTTGTACGATTACGGCATCAATTTGGGCTTGGCTTTCCAACTACGCGACGATTACCTAGATAGTTTTGGCGATGCGGCGGTGTTTGGCAAAAAGATAGGGGGCGATATTTGCTGCAATAAAAAGACTTTTTTGATGATAACTGCCTTGCAACAGGCAAGCGACGAGCAACGTGCCGAGTTGTTAAAATGGATGTTGTGCAATGAGGCTACTTGCTTTGACAGTAAGATAGCTGCGGTGCTAAAAATTTACCAACAATTGCAAGTAGACATTCGTTGCGAAGAGGCCATTCGAGAATATTTTGAAAAATCAGTCGGAAGTATAAAATCTTTGCAACTGTCTGAAGATAAGAAAGATATATTAATAAACTTTGCCAATAACCTAATGGGCAGAAAGCACTAGCGCTATTTTTTTGTTGAAAAAGTATGGCATTTCCAATAAAACGTGTTATTTTTAGGGCGTAAAACCTAAAAAATCACGTATTATGCCCTATAGACGCTTGCCCAATACAGATGCTGC
>JAZRBL010000165.1:0-1641 GCA_045635045.1 Candidatus Enterocola sp.
CGAGCAAATGGTCATAGGGCCTACTCCACCAGGAACGGGAGTGATGTACGAACATTTGGGCGCTACTTCGTCAAACTTAACGTCGCCTGTTAGTTTAAAGCCCGATTTGGTATTGGCATTGGGCACGCGGGTGGTACCTACGTCTACAATAACAGCACCTTCTTTTACCATGTCGGCGGTAACAAATTCGGGGCTACCTAAAGCGGCAATAATAATATCGGCTTTTAGGCATTGTTCTTTCAAATCGGCCGAACGGCTGTGGCAAACGGTTACGGTAGCGTCGCCAGGATAACCTTTTTGCATCATCAGTTGGGCTACGGGTTTACCCACAATGTTGCTACGACCCAACACCACGCAATGTTTGCCTTGAGTTGGAATATTGTAGCGTTTTAACAGCTCTAGAATACCGGCAGGAGTAGCCGAAACAAATGCTGGCAATCCAATAGAGGTACGGCCTACGTTGATAGGATGGAATCCGTCAACGTCTTTTTTATAATCGATGGCTTCGATAATTTTTTGCTCCGAAATGTGTTTAGGCAAGGGCAATTGCACAATAAAGCCGTCTACATCTTCGTCTTTGTTTAAACGATCGATGCAAGCGAGCAATTCTTCTTCGGTAACGTCGGCTTCGTAACGAATAAGGGTTGATTTAAAGCCACATACCTCGCATGCTTTGCACTTAGCAGCTACGTAGGTTTCGCTACCCCCGTCGTGACCCACCAAAACGGCGGCCAAGTGAGGTTGTTTGCCTCCTGCTGCTACTATTTCTTTTACTTCGGCAGCAATTTCTGCCTTAATTTGTTCTGCTGTTGCTTTTCCGTCGATGATATTCATGTTATCTACGTTTAAAGGGCAATTTGCCGCGATTGTTTTGCACCATGCGCATCATTTTGCGCATATCGTCAAATTGTTTAATAAGGCGGTTAACTTCTTGAATGCTACGTCCACTACCCGTGGCAATGCGTTGCTTGCGCGATGGGGTAAGTACTTGTGGATTAGAGCGTTCGTAAGGTGTCATGGATTGAATAATGGCCTCGATGTGTTTAAAGGCATCGTCTTTAATATCCACGTCTTTTAAGGCTTTTCCTACCCCTGGAATCATAGAAATAAGGTCTTTCATATTACCCATTTTCTTGATTTGTTGAATTTGTTCCAAGAAATCGTCAAAGCCAAATTGGTTTTGGGCCAATTTTTTAGACATTTTGCGAGCAGCCTCTTCGTCGTATTGCTCTTGGGCTTTTTCTACGAACGATACAATATCGCCCATGCCCAAAATACGGTCGGCCATACGAGCGGGGTGGAATACGTCGAGCGCATCCATTTTTTCGCCCACACCCACAAATTTGATGGGTTTTTCTACCACAGAACGGATAGACAAGGCTGCACCACCACGGGTATCACCGTCTAATTTGGTCAATACCACACCGGTAAAGTCCAATCGGTCGTTAAATTCTTTGGCAGTATTAACGGCGTCTTGACCGGTCATCGAATCGACCACAAAGAGCGTTTCGCAAGGGTTTACGGTCTGCTTAATCGTGGTAATCTCCTGCATCATCGCCTCATCCACCGCCAAACGACCTGCGGTATCGACAATTACGATATTGTAGTTGTTCTGGCGAGCGTGCTTGATAGCATTCTCCG
>JAZRBL010000166.1:0-20067 GCA_045635045.1 Candidatus Enterocola sp.
ACCACTACCGAAGACCGATTGGTTGCTGGCGACTACAAAGCTAAAGCTTGCCTAGAAAACATTGCCTACCTAAATGGTAATTTTGATATGGCCATAGACCATTGGCTAAACAACCCACAATCTTGCAAAAACCTACTGAACCGAAAAATGACACGAGTAGGCATTGCACAAAGAGGCAACTTTTGGGTGATCATCATGGCCATTCCTCAACCGGTTACTCACTAAGAAACAAACAATAAACAATAACATTAACATTTAACTTTTACAATTATGCAAACAATTGACAATTTCAATTTTGCCGGCAAAAAGGCAATTGTCCGCGTAGACTTTAATGTACCTTTGGACGAAAATGGTAAAATTACCGACGATACCCGTATCCGTGGTGCACTTCCTACCTTGAAAAAAATCTTGGCAGACGGTGGTAGCGTTATCATCATGTCGCACATGGGCAAACCAAAAGGCAAAGTGAATGCTAAATATTCGTTGAGCCAAATTGTAGACGCTGTAGCAGAAAAATTGGGCGTTAAAGTAAGCTTTGCTGACGACTGCGCTAAAGCTGCAGAAGCGGCTGCTGCTTTGCAACCTGGCGAAGCTTTGTTGCTAGAAAACTTGCGTTTCTACGGCGAAGAAGAAGGCAAACCTGTAGGCATCGACAAAGAAGATCCTGCTTACGAAGATGCTAAAAAAGCCATGAAAGCATCGCAAAAAGAATTTGCTAAAACCTTGGCTTCTTACGCAGACTGCTACGTAAACGACGCATTTGGTACTGCTCACCGTAAACACGCTTCTACCGCTGTTATTGCAGACTACTTTGATGCAGAAAACAAAATGTTGGGCTACTTGATGGAAAAAGAAGTTCAAGCTGTTGACAACATTTTGAGCAACATCAAACGTCCTTTCACCGCTATCATGGGTGGTTCGAAAGTATCAACCAAAATTGGTATCATCGAAAACTTGATGGACAAAGTAGACAACCTAATTCTTTGCGGTGGTATGACTTATACTTTCGCTAAAGCTCAAGGTGGCGAAATTGGTAAATCTATCTGCGAAGATGACAAATTGCAACTAGCTTTGGATATTATTGAACAAGCTAAAGCAAAAGGCGTTAACTTGGTTTTGGGTACCGACTGTGTAGCTGCTGACGACTTCAGCAACGACGCTAACACCCAAGTAGTTCCTGCTAACGCTATTCCAGAAGGTTGGGAAGGTTTGGACGCAGGTCCTGCTACTCAAAAAGCATTTGCTGCTGCTATTGAAGGTGCTAAAACCATTTTGTGGAACGGCCCTGCTGGCGTATTCGAATTTGATAACTTTACTGCTGGCTCACGTGCTATTGCTGACGCTATTGCTAAAGCAACTGCAGAAGGCGCCTTCTCGTTGATTGGTGGTGGTGACTCGGTTGCTTGCATCAACAAATTTGGCATGGCAGACCAAGTATCTTACATCTCTACTGGTGGTGGTGCTTTGTTGGAAGCTATCGAAGGCAAAGTACTTCCTGGCGTAGCTGCTATTAAAGGATAATCATTAAGTCGCTTCGCGACGATGAATCGACAAATCGGTTAATCGTTGAGGCGAAATAAAATAAACCCTGAGGTTTGAAAGAATCTCAGGGTTTTTCTTATATATTATATAAAATTATCTATATGCGACGATAGACTATTGACGAGCGACAAGCACCGAGTATTTCGGAATATCGGTTAGCGGAGTGGCTTTGAGGGTTTGGTAGTTGATGTTAAAACAGTAGGTATCAATGCCGTTGGTTACCACTAGGTAGGGAACGTGTAATTGCGTATTATAGCGAAGTGCTTGATTGACAACATCTTGAGTTATTTTTACCGATGGCGCTTTGTATTCTACCAACATAATAGGCACACCTTTGGAGTAAACCACGGTATCGCAACGTTGCGATTGGCCGTTAATAGAAAGGGTGCATTCGTTGGCGATGCAGATTTGTGGATAACTTTTTGCATCGACCAAATAATGACAAAACTGCTGACGCACACCTTCTTCGGGTGTAAGCGCTACCCATTTTTGACGAAATACGTCAAAAACCTGCTGTTTTCCGTTCTTATTTTCTACGTGTAATTCCAAAATATTAACTACCTTTACAAAGGTAATACGAATTTTGTAAAACATTATTTTTTTGGCACAAAAAGGATTGACATACGCCTCTATCATGCAACAAATAAGCATGAAGCAATTTGCGCCCATTTACGTACTAATGGGCGATGAGCCATATTATATCAACAAGATTGTTGAGGCACTAGAAGCGAACATCCTGACCGAAGACGAAAAGATGATGAACCTTACCGTTCGCTACGGCAACGATAGCAAATCGAACAAAAATGGAGACATTATTGGAGCTATTATCAACGATGCCCAACGCTACCCTATGATGTCTGAATACCAGGTTGTTATTTTAAAAGAGGCGCAGACGGTCGATAAAAAAGACGTTTTTGACAAGCTGCAGTTTTACTTGCAAAAACCGCAACCGCAAACCATTTTGATTATTGCCTACAAATACGGCACCATCGATCGTCGCAAAAAATGGATGGGCATGGCCGACCAATTGGGTGTGGTATTTGAGTCGAAAAAACTCTACGAAAACCAAGTAGAGCAATTTATTCAGGCACAGCTAAGACAACACCAGCTTAGCATGGACAATGACGCCGTTCGTATGCTACTAGAGCTGGCGGGAACCGATTTGAGCCTGATAGAAAGCATTGTGCAAAAGTTTGCCATTCTGCTTACCGACAACAAGAACATTACCGCTGCCCTACTAGAAAAAACAACGGGCATGAGCAAAAAATACAGCACGTTTGAATTGCAGGATGCCCTAATAGCTGGCAACGTACTAAAGGCCAACCAAATTATTTTGCACACCAACGAGCCAATTCAACGCATCATAGTTACTTTGTTTAACTATTTTTCGAACCTAATGGCCTATTTATACATGGCCGATAAGAGCAGAGCCACTGAGCTTTTGCGCATTCAGCCTTGGGCCATTAAAAGTTACGAGGCAGGCGCCAGACGCTTTTCTAAAATGCAAACCTTTAAAATTATTGGGTATTTGCGCGAGTACGACGGAAAATCCAAGGGCATTGGTACCGCCGATAACGACGACACCAAACTGCTTAAAGAATTGGTGTATAAAATATTGCATTAATCTTTTTCTATTATGAATATACAAGACTATCAATCTTTCTTTTTTGTAGGCATTGCTGGCACAGGTATGAGTGCCATTGCTCAATATTTACGCGGATGCGGAAAAACCGTTACTGGGTCGGACCGATTGTTTACGCCCGATAGCAAATCGTTACTGCAACAACAATTTGAAGAAATGGGCATTACGTGCGTACAACAAGACGGAAGTGGCATTGATAAAAGCATTGATTTAGTAGTGGTATCGACCGCTATTGAAGAAAGCAACGTAGAATACCAAAAAGCCTTGTCGCTAAACATTCCTATTGCCAAACGTTCGGCTGTACTGGCGGCCCTATCGGACCAAGTAAAAACCATTGCTGTAGGTGGGACATCGGGTAAATCTACCACCACCGCCATGATTTTTCATATTCTTACCCAAGCGGGATTGCAACCCTCGCTTATGACGGGAGCTGGTCTTACCGAATTGCAAGAAAAAGGGCTACCAGGTAACGCATACAAGGGCGAAGGCGAATGGTTGGTAATTGAAGCCGATGAATCGGACGGATCGATTGTAGGCTACCACCCCGAAATTGCCGTGGTGCTTAACGTAGAGCGCGACCACAAAGAAGAGGACGAGCTCATTGACCTATTTACCACCTTTAAAAACCATACCAAAGGCGCCTTTATTGTCAATGCCGACAACGAATTGGCGGCCAGTTTATCAGCCAATAAAGAATACGACTTTTCGGCACAAGGCAAAAAAGTGGGCGTAAAAGGAGGATCGTTTAAACAAAGTGGCTTTAGCATATCGTTCAAAATAAACGGCAACGCTTGCAAAGTGCCCGTTATGGGAGCACACAACATGGAAAATGCCATGGCAGCCTATGCTGTATGCTTACAAGCAGGTGTTGATAAAAAAGACATCATTAAAGCATTGGGCACCTTTAGGGGCATTTACAGAAGAACCCAACTCATTGGCGAGAACAAGCGCAACAAACAATTTGTCATTGACGATTTTGCGCACAACCCATCGGAAGTTGCCGCTGCCATTGCTGCTTGCCAATTGGTAAGTCCTAGGGTGATTGCTTATTTTCAGCCCCATGGTTTTGGTCCTTTGCGCTTTATGCATGCCGAACTATCGCAAGAGGTAGCAAAGGTACTCCGCCCCAACGATTATTTCTTAATTGGCGAGGTGTATTACGCTGGCGGAACCGTTGACAGAAACATATCGCCCACCATTGTAAGCACGGCTATTATACGCGAAGGCAAGCAAGCTTTGTTTGTAGGAAGCAAACAAAGTGCCCTTACCGAAATGATTACCTTGGCAGAAGAAAACACTACTTTCCTCATTATGGGGGCACGCGATCCGCATCTGGATCAATTGGGCAAAGATTTATTTAAACGCTTATAATTCACCACTAAAAAAGGCTGGGAACTTCCATAAGAACCCAGCCTTTTCCTTTTGATGAAACTTGTTTATTTAACCTCTACCTGAATAGTAGTTATATCGTCTACCATTTCCCATTTGCCATCTTTGATGTGCAAACCTCTTGATAGGTGTTTACCATTTAAGTTCGCAATACCTATAACGTATTCGTGATCGGTAACGCGACCGTTGTATTGATTCACCAACGAAACAATGGCCTCTTCCCAGATCGCATCGGCCACTTCTGGCAACAAAGCTTCCGAAACAGCACCTACTTCTAAGTCGGCATTATAGAATTGTTTGTACTTCACATTGCCTTTTAGCATGGCTTCAAGGTTGTTCCACGATTGTCTGTCCGCCATATCGCTCGATGCGTAACAATCGGGGGTGTATTTATCAAAGAAACGATTTACTTGGGGCAATGTTACATACGTTTTATTAGAATAACTACGGTATCCTCTTGACCAGGTAAAGGGCGATGCCACCTCGTGATAGGTTCTGAATCGTGTATCGACACACAATCTTACGGGCGAAGCACCACGGTTTTCTGTATTGGCAACCATAAAGGTAACGGCTTGCTCGGTTCTGCACGATTTGGTAGAGAACTCTAGTGCACCTACAAAATCTGCATTGAAGCCCCACCCTAAATTGTTTTCGTAGATAAAGGGATAGTTATCGAGGTTGCTGATACCGTATTCCCATTGAGCCCAAGAGTGATTGTCGTTAAATTGCAAAGGCAAATCGCTGTGTGGCAAAGACACGGTTGTTTTAGGAGGTGTATAGGTAAAACTAAAGTTACTTGTTACAGAAGGACCGCTTGGGGTAATACCCGCTGCAAGACCGGCAGTAACACTAAACGAACCTGGCGTATGCGTGCTGCTATACGACCCAGCAGTGCCCACGGGTACGGGTTGTAAGAAAGAAACATCGCCAGAAGACACATTATTCAGGCTTAGTCCTAATCGGATACCTTGGTAGTTACCACCCGTATATTTGTATTTATAAGCTGCCTTTTTGCAAAATACTTTATCTTGGATGTAAGTTTTGTTGGCATCATAGATTTCAGAAATCACCACATCGTATACGTCTTTTTTATTCACCTTATCATAACCGGCATATACCGTTAATTCAACTACGGCCTCGGTTGTACTAGTTCCACAATGATTATCAATATCATAATCAAAATGCTGAATAAAATCATCGTGTTTTACATTAATGGTATAGTAAATTTTATGCGTATAAGCATGATAAGAAAGATCTTCGGCAGACGCCGCTCGTAAACCACGTTGTTGCAACTCGGCATCGATGGTATTTAACCACTCTGCTGCACGCTCACCTACCCTACCTTGTTGGTAAGCAGTGGCTTCTTGCTGATTGGGTACAACTTTATCAAATTGAACCTCATTGCTTAATGTATCCAAATAAGCAATATCTAATTCTTCTTGCATCACCTTGCAGTACGACATGGCATTACCGTCTTTACGTAATAAATAGAAGGCATAATTTTCTATTGATTCTTTTGAATCGGCATCGATAGCAGCATCTTCTGCACCATTTAACTTGGCCAATAATTGCAAGGCATTTTCGGATGGATTGACAAAACCAAGTGCTTTGTTTTGTGCCCAATGCAATTGAATGCTAGCAAACGATGCTGCGTTGTTCAACGCATTCATGGTTGCCATCTCATCCAATAGCACCACTTCGGTGTTTTCGGTTACATTACCCACCACATTGGGAAAACGTTTTAACACATAAGGCATTACCTCTGACGAAGCAGACCCTAATACAGCCACCTCGCCACCAAATACTTGTTCTACCACATCTACTTCTAAATTAGCAGGTGCTACATTTTGTTCTTCTTGAACCTCTTGTTGGGTTTGAGGCTCGTTACTTTTGTCTTGACACGAAGTAAATACACTTCCTATTACAAATAAGGATAGTAAATAAAAGATTTTGTTTGTTGCCCTTTTCATAATGCACAACATTTAAATAACTATTTGGCACAGGGTGCCGTTTTTAATCGCTTTTGGTTTGCAAACACATGGCAAATGTAGCCTTCTAAAGGCTGCAGGCGCGTTTAAATAGGTAAATAGAAGTAAACAGAAATTAATTTTAACGGACATCGAATTCGTTTAACAATGCAAACGTTGTTTTTAAGAATTGCGCATTACAAGGGCGTTACAATTCAAAATAAAATTAGAGATTGACGTAAAAATACTATATTTGCAGTATGGAATGGTTAAGCAGAACGTCTTTACTTTTGGGCGATGAAACATGCGCCTTGCTTGCCGGCAAGCACGTAATGGTGGTTGGCGTAGGTGGCGTAGGAGCATACGCTGCCGAGATGGTAGCGCGTGCTGGCGTAGGAACCCTAACGGTAATTGATGCCGATACGGTAAAGCCCAGCAACATTAACCGCCAATTGCTAGCACTATCGGACACCGTTGGACAAGAAAAAGCCCAATTGATGCAAGAAAGGCTTTTGCGCATCTGCCCTACTTTAACGGTCAATACCCTATCGCTTTTTATCGACCCCGATAATGTAGCCGATATTATGGCACAATACCAACCCGATTTTGTGATTGATGCCATTGACTCTATAGCCCCTAAAATTGCATTAATTACCCACTGCATACACCAACACATTGCCATCATCTCGTCGATGGGGGCAGGTGGAAGACTAGACCCTACTGCTTTGCGCTATGCTGATATATCGCAAACATCGTATTGCAGTTTGGCCCGCACCGTGCGTTCTAGGCTCAAAGCCAACGGCATTTACAAAGGTTTGCCCGTAGTTTACTCTACAGAACCCGCTAACAAAGAGGCGGTTATAAAAGTAGACGACGAGCGCAACAAATGTACCACGGTTGGAACCATTTCTTACTTACCCGCTTTATTTGGCTGTTATTTGGCCGCTTATTGCATTAAACATCTTACTAAAGCATGATACAAACAACTGGCATTACCAAACATTTTGGATCGCTCCAAGTATTAAAAGGCATCGATTTAAGCATCAACAAAGGCGAATTTGTATCGATTATTGGTGCAAGTGGTGCAGGTAAAACTACCTTATTACAAATTATTGGATCGCTAGACAAAGCAGACCAAGGCAATATACGAGTAGATGGAATAGACCTTAATAAACTATCCGACAAGCAATTAGCAGCGTTTAGAAACCAACATATTGGGTTTGTATTTCAGTTTCATCAATTGTTGCCAGAATTTACTGCGCTAGAGAACGTATGTATTCCCGGTTTTATTGCGGGCAGAAAAAAGCAAGAGGTAGAAGCCAAAGCCAAAGAGTTGCTTACCCAAATGGGCTTGTCGGAACGCATCGGGCACAAGCCCAGCCAACTATCGGGTGGCGAAAAACAACGTGTTGCTGTAGCCAGAGCCCTTATCAACCAACCATCGCTTATCTTGGCAGACGAACCATCGGGCAGTTTGGACAGTGCCAACAAAAAAGAATTGCACAGCCTACTACGTCAGCTGTGCAACAATTATGGGTTAACCATTTTGGTGGTAACGCACGATAAAGAATTGGCCGATGTTTCGGATCGCATCATTGAAATGCGCGACGGCAACATCTTATCGTCTACCACAAAGTAACCAAACGGAAGGTATAGTCTTCTGGTTGAACTTGTGCAAAATCGCTATAAGTAATGTAAATGGTTAGCTCGCCGGGCGCAAACTCGTAATCGGTAGCGTAGCTATAACCATCGTAATAACGGGTATAAGGCAACAAAGCTTGGTAGCCTATAAAATTACCATTTGCATCCTCTTCTACCCCGTAAGGATAAACATACAAGTGGAACAAACCTTCGCGCGCAGCGTATTCGTCTAATTTGGCTACGGCATCGCCTGTAACCGTGTACTTGTAGTATACACCGGTTTCTGTTTGCATGGCCTCCCAATCTTGGGCATAAACCGTAAACCAAGTTACATCCCAGTTTACACCACCCTCGCCAGGTTCTCCTTGAGGACCTTGTGGCCCCTCAGGACCGCGTGGACCTTCTGGACCTACACATGCGCACAACAACGCAACTACTGCAACAAGTAAAAATTTAATGTATTTCATAAGTATTTATTGGTTGTACATATCTTTGAAGTAAAAATCCAAAATCTCCGACACCTGCTCGTACGCCTCTTGCGCTGGGCTTTTAGGATTGAACTCTACTGCTTTTAGGTAGCAGTTCATGGCCTCGCTTAGGTTTTCTAATTTACGATAAGCATTGCCCATTAGGTAATAAGCCTCGTCGGAGCGTGGATTGGTAAATTCTAGGTACTGATCCAACTGAGAGATGGCTTGCTCTGCCTTGCCAGCTTGCAATAATTTTTTGGCTTGCTCTAACATAACTTACTTAAATTTAGCCACTTGTTCGTTAATCCAGTCTTGATTATCAAAGTAATCAATTTTCATAGCAGCACGTACTTCGTTAAGGGTTTGTGCAGCCACTTCGCGGGCTTTTAAGCTGCCTTCGCGTAGTACGTTGTACACGTAAGGAATGTCTTTTTCAAATTCTTTACGACGTGCACGAATGGGTCCTAACACTTCTTCTAGCACTGCGGTAAGGAACTTTTTGCATTTTACATCGCCCAAACCACCACGACGATAGTGCGCTTTTAGCTCTTCTAGGTTAGCGTAATCGGGCCAGTAGGATTTAAAGTGTTCGTCGGTACAGAAAGCATCTAGGTAGGTAAACACAACGTTGCCTTCTACTTTACCTGGATCTTCTACGCGTAGGTGACCAGGGTCGGTGTACATCACTTTTACTTTTTTTGCCAGTTCGTCGGCTTCTTCCGATAGGTAAATGCAGTTACCCAACGATTTGCTCATTTTGGCTTTGCCGTCGATACCGGGCAAGCGCAAGCAAGCTGCGTTTTGAGGCAACAAGATTTTGGGTTCTACCAAGGTTTCGCCATAGATACCGTTAAAACGACGCACAATTTCGTTGGTTTGCTCAATCATAGGAGCTTGGTCTTCGCCTACAGGAACGGTGGTTGCTTTAAAGGCAGTAATATCGGCTGCTTGGCTAATGGGATAGGTAAAGAAACCTACTGGAATGCTGGTTTCGAAATTACGCATTTGAATTTCGGTTTTTACCGTTGGGTTGCGTTGCAAGCGCGATACGGTTACCAAGTTCATGTAGTAAAAGGCCAATTCGGTAAGTTCTGGCACTTGCGATTGGATGAACAAGGTAGATTTGGCAGGATCCAATCCGCATGCCAAATAGTCCAATGCTACTTCTATGATGTTTTGACGTACTTTTTCTGGGTTATCGGCATTATCGGTAAGTGCTTGCGCATCGGCAATCATGATAAAAATTTTATCAAACTCGCCCGAATTTTGTAACTCTACCCTACGACGCAACGAACCTACATAGTGTCCGATGTGCAATTTCCCGGTGGGGCGGTCGCCCGTAAGTATAATTTTTGACATAGCTTATTTTTATTATTTCAACCAAACACAAAGGTAATGTTTTTTGTCGAGATTTACACGTAACATCGCAGCCTTTTAATTGCGTGTTAGCGAATTGGCCAGTTTGGTAAATACAAACATGGGCATGATGCTGCCAAACGCCAAGGCTACTAAAATACCAATGGTATAGGCTATATTGGTAAAGAACTGATCAAAGTATACGGCTTTATCGGCCAACTCGATGTGCTGCAAAAAGCGTAGTAGGGCAAAAATAGCTTTATAGGCATACATACCCGGAATCATAGGAAGCAATGCAGGTATGTACACCACCGTAGCTGGAGTACGGGTTAACCTACCAAAAACAAGCCCGCAAAGCCCCATTACCATGGCACTTACAAAGCAAGAGATAAAAATATGACCACCTGCTATTTCTATTAACAACAAACGCGTTAGGTAACCCAAAAATCCGGTTAACAGAATGGCCATTATAGCTCTGCGAGGAGGATTGGATATCAAGCCAAACCCCAGTGCCACCACAGAGGCAAAGATAGATTTTACAAATAGCATCAACAACATCATAACAAGAACAATTGAATGAGTTTAGTAGAGATTAACAAACCCACTGCCAACATAATGGTGTGCAGTGTAGCATGCACCAAACGCGAAAAACCAATCACCACAAAACCTTCTAGCACGTCTATTAGGCCGCTAATAAACACTACTCCAGGCACCAAATAAAGCACACTGGTAGCCACAGCCACCTGCGCTGCATTGGCATCAATAAAAGCACCGCAACTGGCTATAGCAGACGCTACCAAAGCGGTAATTAACACGTTTAGGTGATTGTTAACTTGTTTTTTTGTTAAAAAACTGCGCAGATTAAAACTAATAAAGGTAGAAATAAATACCATAAGCATAGCCCAAATGGTACCGTTAAACAAAAAGCACAGGCCAAAACTAGCTGTCGATGCCATGAGCGAAACGGTTACATGCGAATAGCGAGGTCGCTGAATAATGGCATTGAATTTGGCTTCAAAGTCTGCCATGGGCATTTTTTTGTCGAACACCTCCCAACTAAGACGACTTAAATCGGCATTGTTAGACAAACTAATGGGAGAGGCAGGCACGGCTATTAACTCGTGATAATGGTTGGCAGGGTTGCCCTTTTCGCACAACATTACGCTCAAATTACGCAACGAAAGGTCGAGGCGCAAATCGTATCCATAGGCCTCGGCAATGCGTTTGGCACTGCGGCTGATGCGCGAACTGTGCGTTCCACTGGCTACCATCGTCACCACATAGCGCGCCAACAAATTTCCTAAATAATTCATTTCTGTCATAGTGGGGGCAAATGTACGATATTTTTTTGAGAATAAAGAAGGGCAACCACGCGATGTGATTGCCCTTGCTAAAGTTATTGTTAGGGATTATTTTTTTATCCATACGTATTGCGAAAGTGGTTCAACAGTAACTTTGTTTACGCCTGCTTTCACTTTGGTAGTTTTGTTTTTCGATTTTACACCTTTGATGTTGATGGCATCAGATGTACCTACCAATTGCCATTTACCTTTAGGTAGTTCTACGTTCTCAAAGTCGATGGCTTCGTGACCTGCATTGATAAGTACCAACACTTTGTCGTCTACCAAGTAACCCAATGCACTTTCTGCTTCTGGCAAGAACCATTTGTAGTAATCATCTGCCACTTTTTCACCTTGACGGAACACTTTACCGTATTCTGATTTACGGAATTGGTTCCAACCACGCCAGAATTTGTACATGTTGTCGTAGTCGTTGTAGTTGGTTCCGGTTGGTTTTTGACCTACTTGATCCCAACGGAAGGTGTTAGCGGTACGGTGGTTGTAGGTATCACGGTAACCGTGCATGTAAGCATTGTAACCTGCTTTGGTAGTACGAACTTCTTCGCGAAGTGGAGCGTGTGCTTTACTACGCATAATCTCAGAACCACCGTGGGTTACGATAGGACCCAATGTGGTGTAAAGAAGGGTAACAGCAATTTTATACTCGTTTTCGTATACCGAGTCACGACCATCAAAGTTGCGACCAAATTGATCGGCCAAGGCAAAGTTATCGTGAATATCTAGGTAAGAAATACCGCTGTTAGGATTTTTATCGTCTTTGCAAGTACAGTTCAAACCGCGCATAACGCCAGCACGTTCGCTGTATTTACCACCTGCCCAACCACGGTCGTTCAATGGATCTTGCAATTGGAATACAGGACCTTTGTACGAGTCGCGCGATTCGTCTTGGAAGTAGCAAATTGGAGAGTCTTCTTTGTACCAGTCCCAATCTGGGTTAGCTTCATAATCAGGGTCGTTCGATGCAATCCAAGGTTCGCCGTAAACAATTTTGTCACGACCAATAGCATCCCAGAATGCGGTTAGGGTTTGTTGGTCCATTTGGCCTGCGATGTCTACACGTACACCGTCAATACCAAACTCGTCGATAAAGTATTTAACTTGGTCAATTAACCAACGTTGGGTCATAGGACGGTTTTCGGTTTTTACTTCGTTACCGTATGCACCAATGTGTTCAAAGTTTTTGGTACGATAGTAGTATTGTTTATCAAAGCCGTTAAAGTTGAACAAGAATTGTTTTGCGTCCATGTCTTCGGCAGTGTGGTTAGGCACAATGTCGATAATAACAGCAATGCCTTTATCGTGGAATGCTTGTACCAAGTCGCGCATATCGTCGCGCTCAGAACCTAGTTCAGAACCTTTAACACGGTAGCGAGACTCAACTGCCATTGCAAACGAGGTACGATAACCCCATTGGTAGTTTTCGTGAGCAATACCTTGTTCAATCATGTATGGATCGTCTTTGAACGATTCGTACCAGTCGTCGGTTGGGAAGTGCAAGTATTCTTGAACTGGCATCAAGTGTACTACGTTGATACCCAAGTCTACCAAATAGTCAAAACCTACTTTTTCGCCACGTTCATTGCGCAAGCCTGGGGTAATCATGCCTTTAAGGGTACCTTTTAGGCTATCGGGCAAAGGAAGGTTGTCGGTAAAGTCTTGTACGTGAACTTCGTACGAAATAACATCTTCCATTTTAGGCACGCCACCTTTTAAAGGAGTAGCCGCTTTGGTACGGTGCCAAATACGGCATTTACCAAAGGTATCGTCGCTTACACGTGCGTATGGGTCGTTAATGTGAACAGGTTTGGTTTCGTAAAACAAGTTACCTGGGTCGGTAGAACCGTGTACGGTAAAGTCGTAGTAAACACCGTGCAAATCTTCTTTAATAATAACTTCCCATACACCATCTTTATCGACGGCCATGTTGTAGGTTTGGTACGCTACTGTATCGTCAGCTCCTTTGTAAAGGTACAATTTAACATTTTCTGCACGAGGAGCAAATACGCGAATGCTGGTTACACCGTTGTCGATGTTAGCACCTAGTTCTTTGGTAGAATAAACTTCGCGGAACCAGCCATCGTACGAGCAAGGAGCTTTTAGTTTTTGTGAAGGAATTTCTAAGTAGTATACACGACGGATGTCCAATTCTTTTTCTGGAACAATCAAGGTAGAGGTAGATTCGTTAGGAAGAACGCCTACTACTTTGATTTCGTTACCTGCAGCATCGGTAATTTTGTAATCTGCTGGGTTGAAAGAGCGTTTTACACCCGAAATATTAGCCCAAATAAGGTTGCTTTTGCGAATTTCTGCCGATAGACCTGCTACCACGCGGTCCATTTCGTAAATCAAGTTGCCTCCTTTTACGTTGGGCGATTGGTCGGTAGGATCTAACCATTGACCATCGTTGTTGATGCGGAATTTAAAACCAGTATTGGGTTTAATGACTTTATCATCGGCATTGTCGATGGTAAGAATCCATTGTTCACCCACTTTTTTCAAATCCCACTCACTTACTGCTGTAGAAGCATCCCAACCACGGAAATCGCCGGTCACAAACACACGTTCGGGGCGTTGTCCGTAGATGTTCTCATCAAAAATAAAGGTAACTTTATCGCTAAAGATACCATAACCTCGTTTGGCTTGGTCGCCCGTATACGACTGAGCATAAACGCCCACTAGCGACGAAACCGCCAAGAGAACCGTTAAAATGATTTTTTTCATAAGTTGATATTGTTGTTAGAAATATTTCACAAGTGACAAATATAGGTTATTTTATTGAATTTGCCAAATCTATTTACCCCAACTCCTTATTCTTTAGGGAGTAGCCATATTCTTTTTAAGGGTGGGATACAGTTTATCTTGAACATAAGGATAATGGGGTTGTAGTTGCAATACCTCGTCGTAACAAGCTTTTACCTGTGGCCAATTTTGCTGTTTTTTGTAAGCATCGGCCAAGGTTAATAGCAAATTGATGTACAACCAATTGTTTTGATGTACCCCTTGCAATAGCATCAACTTTTTGGCTTTGACGTAATGTTCAATGGCCTCTTTGCGCGATCCGCCAAAGGCAGCAGGCATGTAATAAAATACGTTACCATACTGAATATGAGCAAAATAATTAGCATCATCGGCCAGAACTGCCTCTTTTACATACGACACACTTTTTAGGCCTATAAACGGCGCCTTATAAGGCGATATTCCTATTTGAAATCCTACAAAAGCACCTTCGTAAGCCGCTATCAGGGCTTTGTTAGCGGACGTTTGGGGCAAGGCATGCAAATGTTGATAGGCCTTCTCTAAATATACCTCAGCCTGCTTTTTATCTTTATAATCGTCACTCAATCGCCATGCCACGTACCCATACTCGTAATTTAGCACTTCTAGGCGCTGAGCAGCCGATAAAGTGGGCAAGGCTTCGAGGCTATCAATAACGGCTTTCCAACCCACAATATCTTGATACACATAGCAATGCAGTATTTTTTGCGCTGTAGTTTGCGATATGGCTAAGGCGCTCACAAGCCAACAAAAAAGAATAAATATCGTTTTTTTAATCATAGCAGCTTACATGGGGTCTACATCTACCACCACTTGCAGGGTAGAATGCTGTTTTTTGTAATGGGCAGCTAGCTGCATCAATCGGACACGAGCAGCTTGGTTACCGCCCTTTATTTTTACCAAGAATTGTTTTACGTACAAGTTCTGAACCCTTGAGATAAGGCCATTATTGGGGCCTAGTATGCTTACATTGGCTTCATGGCCCAATTCTAATGCCATTTGGCGAGCTACGTTGGATGCTACCGCCAATTCTTTGTGTTTTACTTGTACCTCAATGAGTCGGACAAAGGGCGGAAACTCAAAATCGAACCGTTCTTGCAATTCGTTTTTATAAAAGTCGTCGGTACGATGCTCCATAACAGCAGGTATCAAATAATGATCGGGCTGTGCCGTTTGTAGCACTACCCATCCTTGTTTTCCACGACGTCCTGCCCTGCCCGACACCTGTAGCATCAGTTGGAACGCCCTCTCTGCTGCTCGAAAATCGGGAAAGTTCATCATGTTATCGGCATTCAAAATACCTACCAACCCCACGTTGTCAAAATCGAGCCCTTTGGCCACCATTTGTGTGCCTACCAAAATTTGGGTTTGTCCCGACGCAAAGCGGTTCAACACGCCCTCGTATTGCGCACGTGTATGGGTAACATCGATATCGAGTCGTTCTGCCTGTACTTGGGGGAAGTGTTTCAGCAAAGCCTCCAAAATTTTTTCTGTACCAAAACCACGGTCTTTTACCCCCTCTGCTCCGCAAGATGGACATTTTTGAGGCACGGCTATGCTGTATCCACAATAATGGCACACCAATTTGTCCGATTTTTTATGGTAAGTCAGACTCACATCGCAATGCTGGCATTTGGGTATGTAGTTGCATTGTGGACATTCTACATACGACGAAAATCCACGACGGTTTTGGAACAAAATAATTTGCTGCCCTGCCTCTAACACCTCGGTCATTTTTTCCACTAGAAACCAACTGAACATGTCTTTCATCCGATTTTTTCGGAAGGCATCTTGTCGGTCAATTACCTCAATACGAGGCAACAAGGTATTGCCATATCGCTCGGTAAGCGATACGTAACCGTATTTATCTTGTTGCGCCCAATAGTACGATTCTACCGAGGGCGTTGCCGAACCCAACACCGTTTTTGCCCCTGCCATTTGCGCCATCATCAACGCCGCATTTTTAGCATGGTATCGAGGGGCGGGTTCGTATTGTTTGTAAGAGGGTTCGTGTTCTTCGTCGATAATAACCAGACCCAATTGCTGAAAGGGCAAAAACACCGCCGAACGAGTACCCAACACCACTTGTATTTGCTTGTTTTGCAATAAATTGAGGTAAATTTCGGCACGTTGGTTATCGGTTATACCCGAATGGTAAGCTACCATTTTATTGCCCAACACGCGCGATAATCGTTGCTCCAACTGAGCGGTAAGCGCAATTTCGGGCACCAGATACAACACTTGCTCTCCTTTTTGAAGGGTTTCTTGTATTTTTTGCAGGTAAATTTCGGTTTTTCCACTGGATGTTACCCCGTGCAGTAGCACAATATCGCGCTGCTGGAACAAATTATTCATTTGCTGCAACGCCTCTTGCTGACAAGGCGTAAGAATGGGCCAGCCTTGCTGCTGCTCTAACGCAATCAAGCGCGTACTTTCTTGCTCGTAACAAGCCAACACACCGTGCTTTAACAAGGTTTGAAAGGCCGATAGCGAACATCCTCCCAACAGTTCGCTTTTTAAAACAGGTTCTTGAACATCACCCTCTGCACCTGCCGCTACCATAGGCATCGACAATTGTTGATAACGTTGTAAAAGGGCGCGTTGTTGGGCATTATTGGCCACAGAAGCATCGCCTACTAACTTAACATACACCACCTGTTTGGGTTTGTAGGTATCGTGTTGCAACAACGTAGGGATGGCCGCTTTGAACACATCGCCCAAAGTACAGCAATAATACGACGCCATCCAGTTCCATAACTGCAATTGCTGCGCCGTCACCAAGGGATAGGCAGATACCACCTGCATCACTTCCTTGCATTGAACACCCTGGGGTGCTTCGTTTTGCAAGGCATTCACAATACCCAAATAGTGCTTGGTTTTGCCCAATGGTACTTGCACCAAACTACCCACTCGCACCTTTTCTTGCAGATGCAAAGGCACAGCGTAGGTATAACCATTTACAGGCAATGGCAATACAACGTGGGCGTATTTGGGTGAATGGGACATAATAGGACAAAGATAATATCTTTTTTTGACGAATCGACTAATCGGCGAATCGTATAAAATGATTTGACAAAATAATTGTAACTTTGTAGCGAAATTAGTGCAAGAAAAGGATGAAGCAGTTTTTTAAAAATTGGTCGTTGCCCATTACCATGCTGTTAGGCATAGCCATGTATGCCGTTGTGCACGCGCTCCAATTGCCCATCGAAGCAAAAAATGCTATGCAAAAAGGCATTTCGGTTGTACAACCATTGCTTATTTTTGCCATGCTGTACCTTTCTTTTTGCAAAGTCGACTTTAAGCAACTAAAATGGGCTCCTTGGCACGGTTGGTTGCTGCTTATTCAGGTGGGGGTGTTTGCCCTTTTGGCATTGATGCTGCGTTACCTACCCCACAACAATGTCTTTTTGATTATAGAATGTTGGCTTGCCTGCGTGGTATGCCCTACCGCCACCGCATCGGTAGTAATTGTAGAAAAATTAGGCGGTAAAACAGGTTCGCTTTTGATGTATTGCATTTTGGCCAACCTTACCGTTGCCTTTGTCGTACCCATTTTTATCCCCTTGTTCACCACCCACAGCGAGTACGGTTTTTGGGACACCTTTAAAGGCATTCTAGCACAAGTAGGCCCTGTACTTACTGTACCATTGGTATTGGCGCGACTTACCAACCGATTTTTACCTGCTCTTAAAGCCAAGTTAGCCAGTTACAAAGACCTTGCCTTTTACCTTTGGATGGTGGCACTTGCCCTTGCTATGGCAACAGCCTCAAGGGCGTTCATGAATACACAAATTGACACCATCACCCTTTTGGGCATTATGGTAGTTTCGCTTGCCAGCTGCTTGCTGCATTTTTACATTGGACGACGCATTGGCCGCCGCTATGACGACAGCATTAGTGCAGGCCAAGCCTTGGGTCAAAAGAATACCATTTTTGTAATTTGGTTATCGTACACTTTTATGGACCCCATTTGCGCCATTGCTGGTGGTTTCTATAGCATCTGGCACAACTCCGTCAACTCTTGGCAGCTGTACAGACACAATAAACGCAGATAACTATACCCCAAAAAAAACCGCACCCCTGCTAGGATGCGGTTTTGCGTTATTGAAAAGGATATACTTTTTAAAACACGGCTTGGCAAATTTGGCGAATGTTGTCGGATTTGCCCAAGGTGTAGAAATGCAGCGAAGGAATACCAAACTCCTTTAATTGCTTGCATTGCGCTATGGTCCACTCTACCCCTACTTGACGCGCCGCCTCGTTGGTGGTGCATTTTTTTACCTCACGCACCAACTCATCGGGAATATCGATATTAAAGGTTTGGGGCAATAAATTCAAATCGTTCAAGCCCGAAATGGGCTTCAACCCAGGCACAATGGGGATAGTAATTCCTTCGGCACGGCAAGCCTTTACAAAATCAAAGTATTTTTGATTGTCAAAAAACAGCTGCGTTACCGCATACTCGGCACCCAATTTTACTTTTTCTTTTAAAAACTGAATATCCGTTTCTAGGTTAGGCGCTTCGATGTGCTTTTCGGGATAACAAGCCACACCCATCGAGAATTGAGTAGGCACAGGGGCTTTTAGCGCATCGTCCAAATAAAGACCCTTGTTCATGTTGTTAATTTGCTGCATCAAATCGGTGGTATGCGCATGGCCCTTTTCGTTGGGTATGAACACACGCGAACCCTTTTGCGCATCGCCACGCAACACAAACAGGTTGTGAATATCCAAAAAATGCAAGTCGATAAGAATGTTTTCGATGTCTTCTTGGTTCAAACCACTGCAAATAAGGTGAGGCACTACCTCAATGCCGTATTTGTAATGAATGGCAGCCGCCGTTGCTACCGTACCCGGACGTTTGCGCACCACGCGTTTTTCTATGGTACCATCCTCTTTGGTTTTGTATTGCACATCGGCAGCATGATACGTAATGTTGATGTACGACGGATTAAATTCCAACAACGGATCGATGGCGGCATAAATGGCCTCGATGCCTTTGCCTTTTAAAGGGGGCAACACCTCAAAGGTGAACAAAGGTTGCGTTGCAGTACGTAATTTTTCGGCAATGTTTATCATGATTAAAAATATTTAGCGTGTTGATTGGCAATGTACAACCCACAAACCGATGCTTGGGGCAACATAGCGCCTGTTTCTGTTAACGTAATGCCCAAATCGTCGGCCTGTAACAGGTCAAAAATAGGAGCTTTTAGGCTATGATTGGGCAAGCAAGAATACCCTACGGCAGGTCTGATACCTTTATCAAATCCCCACCATTGGTTTTTCATGGCATCGAACAAGCATTCAGAGCATGCCTCTACCAACCTATCGGCCAACAGTTGCACCACCATGGCAGCGTAGGTTTCGTTTTGAGCATTGAGCGATGCAATCCAATCCATCACATCGACCGTAACGGCAAAAGCACCCACGTAATCGCCATAAGGCGATACAAAATCGGCCAACGAACAATCGCGACGTTCCATGGGCAACAAAATTGGGCCAATTTGCAAGGCATCGCCCGTAGAAATGGCAGGATACATACCCACCCTGGCACGTATTTGCCAACGATTGGGGTTATCGAATAAGTATTTTTGGGCCTCGGCAATCAAATCGCTCGCCTCGTCAAATTTCATTTTCCATGCCTGTGCGTAGGCTTTCCAGTTGATATACGATGCCACCTCTTGCAAAGGCAAGGCCTCGTCAGCACGCCAAGCGCCCAATGCAGTAGGCACATAAATGGGTTCATTCTCCCAATCGATGGCTACCGATTTATGGGTTTCGGGTGTTTGTTTTTGTTCGTATTGTTCCCTTATTTGGGCATATTCTTGTTTGAATTTGCCAGCTGCCTCGCTATCGGCCAACAAATCGTTTACCAATGCTACGTTGTGCGAAGCATCTTTGGAATGCAACAAGTCGGATCG
>JAZRBL010000167.1:0-11257 GCA_045635045.1 Candidatus Enterocola sp.
ACAATTGAAGTGTTTAAGAAATAAATTTAATACAATACTATGAGAAGGTTTTTTATCAGTATGTTGTGGCTTTTGCCCATTGTAATGTGGGCAGCCATTAGTCCTAAGTACAGCGAAGGATATACATTCGATCCTACTGTAAGTAGCACTAACGAGAAAGAATATGCCTTGTCGCCTTATAAAGATAGCACCTTTGTGTTTATTCGTGGCGAACAAGTGTATGTAACCAAGTTGGATACAGCGGGCGAGTTAGAAACCCCACAAGTGTGTGCCGATTTTGAACTTATCAAGGTGAAAGGTACAGTGGCTTTCGATAAAAAAAGAGGCCGTTTATACTATAGCCAATACCATGACGAGTACAAAGCAGACTATTTGTACGAAAGTATTGCCGATATCAATGGTAAATGGCAACCTGGTAAACGCATGCGCATTCAAGGTACCATCAAGTCGCGTACCGGTGTGTCGTTCTTGCAAAGTGCAGGTTGGAACTACCGTTTGCCTTACATTGAAGGTTTCTACAACCCAACCATGAACCAAGATTGCAGCCGTGTTTACTTCAGCTCTACCATGGAAGGTGGCCAAGGTGGTCGTGATATTTATTATGTAGAAATCGAAGACGAAACCGAACGCATTTGGTCGTATCCTGTTAATGTAAAAGAGGTAAACAGTAGCGCCGACGACGATTGGGCAGTATTAGAAGGCGATAGCATCCTATACTTCTCTAGTGCGCGCGATGGTCAATTGGCCGTTTTCTCTGCAGCAGCACAAGATTCTACTTGGAATGCACCTGTTAAATTTGGAAATCCTTACAACGAAGCAGGTATTAATTACAACATGCTTGTAGTAGACTCGGTTCCTATGTTGATTTCAAACCGTGCGGGTAACGAAGACATTTATTTGTTCCACCCAGTTCCTGCCGAACCCGAACCAGAACCTACCTACGAAGAAAAGAAACGTCGTTTCTATTGGGTGTTCTTCTTGTTCGACTTTGACCGCGATATCTTGAACGAAGAATTCTATAAAGACTTGAATCGTTTGGCAACCGAAATGCAAAACTTCCCAGATTGCCGTTTCGAAATTTCGGGTTACACCGACTCGCGTGGTTCGGATGCTTACAACGACAAATTGTCGCAACGTCGTGCTGATACCATCAAAGACTTGTTAATTAGCCGCGAAGGATTCGATCCTAGTGTATTGGAATCTGTAGGTTACGGTAAACGTCGTTTGCAAGTACCTAATGCACAAACCGAAGAGGAACACGCACAAAACCGTCGTGTAGAAGTTCGTATTATTTTAGATGAAGACAAAGAAATTGAACAATACGACGAAACTACCGACGAAGCAAAAGCAGCTAAAGAAGAAGATGCTGCTATTGATGCTCGTAACGAAGCTAAAAAGCAAGAATATTTGAAAAAAACACAACAATAAGAGATAACGAATTATGAAAAAGATTGTTTTATTACTATCGGCTTTAGTAGTTAGTACTACCATTGCTTTTGCACAAAACGACTTTGTGCTTACCGAGCAGTTGTTCTCTCGTATTGCTGTGAACCCTGCTGGTACAGGTAATGACGAAAACGTAAATATTTTCTCGTTGAACCGTTTTCAGTATGCAGGTGCGCAAGGTGCTCCCTTCTCCACCTTGTTAAACGTGCATTCTTATTTTGATAAAGCCAACTCGGGTGTCGGTATTACCTTCTCGTACGACGGATCGGGTATTGCTTATCGTCAATTCCAAGCAAAAGCCGTTTATGCTTATCACCTAAACTTTGGTAAGAAAAACCTATTCTCATTTGGTGTGGGCTTGGGTATTGCACATAAAAACTTTGATCCTAACCGCCACGTGTTGGTAGACGAAGACGAACGTGGTCAAGGTTTCCCCGATACCTATCAAAGCAAAACATCGTTTGATGCAAGCATCGGTATCGAGTATTCGAACCCATACATTATGGCCGGTTTCTCTATCAACCACATTCCAGGTTACTTTGTAACCGAAGAAGACATGAACAACTTAACCATTATGCCTACTTATCACTTGTATGCACGTGGTTCTATTCCATGCATGGATCAGTTGATGATTTCGCCTGCTGCAGGTTACTACTATACCGGTCAAACCCACGTAGCCGATGTTAACGTTACCGCTTTCTTCTGTAACTATTTCTGGGCTGGTTTGGGTTACAGAACCTTATCGACTGCTTACTTAAATGTTGGTTTTGAATGGGAATGGTTGCGTATTGGTTATTCTTGCGACTTGAATGCCGGCGAACTAAGCGACGTAGCATGGACTTCTCACGAAGTGATGTTGTCGTTCAACATTCCTACCAAGAAAAAAACAGCTGGTTGGGATGAATAATTGTAAACTATAAATTAACTAAGAATAAAAGAAATGGGTAAAGTATTAATTATTGGTGCTGGTGGAGTTGGTACAGTAGTGGTACATAAAGTAGCACAAAATACCGATGTTTTTAGCGAAATTATGTTGGCAAGTCGTACAAAATCTAAATGCGACGCCATTGCGCAAGAAATTGACAAACGTTATGGAGTTAAAATTCAAACTGCACAAGTTGATGCCGATAATGTTGAAGAGTTGGTAGCTTTGTTTAAAGCCTTTGGTCCTAAATTGGTTATCAATGTCGCGCTTCCATACCAAGATTTAACCATTATGGAGGCTTGTTTGCAAGCTGGTTGTAACTACCTTGATACCGCTAACTACGAGCCAAAAGACGAAGCTAAATTTGAATATTCATGGCAATGGGCATATCACGACCGCTTTAAAGAAGCTGGATTGACCGCTATTTTGGGTTGTGGCTTTGACCCAGGACAAACTGGTGTATACACTGCCTACGCTGCTAAACATCATTTTGACGAAATTCATTATTTGGATATTGTTGATTGTAACGCTGGCGACCATCACCATGCTTTTGCTACCAACTTTAACCCAGAAATCAATATTCGCGAAATTACCCAAAAAGGCCGTTATTACGAAAACGGTAAATGGGTAGAAACCGGTTCGTTAGAAATTCATCAACCTATTAACTATCCAGAAATTGGACCTCGTGAATCGTACTTGTTGTATCACGAAGAATTGGAGTCGTTGGTTAAGAATTTCCCTACCATTAAACGTGCACGTTTCTGGATGACCTTTGGTCAAGAATACCTAACTCACTTGCGTGTTATCCAAAACATTGGTATGGCTCGCATTGACGAAATTGATTACAATGGTCAAAAAATTGTGCCTATTCAATTCTTAAAAGCTGTATTGCCAAACCCACAAGATTTGGGTGAAAACTATACTGGTTGGACTTCTATTGGTTGTCGTATTAAAGGTATGAAAGATGGCGAGGCTAAAACTTACTATATTTACAACAACTGCAGCCACCAAGCAGCCTACGAAGAAACCGGTATGCAAGGTGTAAGCTATACCACTGGTGTGCCTGCGATGACAGGTGCTTATATGTTTATGACCGGTCAATGGAGTGGAGCAGGGGTATTTAATGTAGAAGAATTTGACCCCGATCCATTTATGAAAAAAGTGGCAGAAAGCGGTTTGCCTTGGCACGAAGTGGTTAATGGCGATTTAGAATTATAATGGATTACGCTAAAATTCCTTCTCCTTGTTACGTTTTGGACGAAAAGTTGCTACGTAACAATTTGGAGTTGATACAATATGTAAAGCAAAAGGCCGAGGTGGAAATCATCTTGGCCTTTAAGGCTTTTGCTATGTGGTCTGCATTTCCTATTATTAGGGAATACATTCCCTATTCAACGGCAAGTTCGTTGTGCGAAGCTCGTTTGGCATTCGAAGAGATGGGTAGCAAAGCACATACCTATGCGCCCGTTTATGCCGACGAGGAATTTGACGAAATTAAAGCGTGCAGCAGTCACATTACTTTTAATTCGGTATCGCATTATTTGCATTTTGCCGATAAGGTAGAGGGTGTGTCGTGTGGACTCCGTGTTAACCCCGAATGTTCGGTAGTAGAAACCGATTTGTACAATCCTTGCGTGCCCGGATCGCGTTTGGGCGTTAGGGTAGAAGATTTGCCTACCTTGCCAAAAGGTATTGAAGGCTTGCATTTTCATGCTTTGTGTGAATCTACATCGTACGATTTGGAAAAACTGTTGGCCGTTATTGAGCAAAAATTTGGCCATTTGTTGCCCCAAATTAAATGGCTTAACTGTGGTGGAGGGCATTTAATGACCCGTGCCGATTACAATGTTGAGCACCTAATAAGTGTTTTGCAGGCTTTTAAGCAACGCCACCCCCATTTACAAGTAATTTTGGAGCCAGGTAGTGCTTTTGCTTGGCGTACGGGTGTATTGGTGTCAAAAGTATTGGATGTGGTTGATAATGCTGGCATAAAAACGGCTATGCTAAACGTATCGTTTGCTTGTCACATGCCCGATTGCTTAGAAATGCCTTATAAACCTGCCATAGAAGGTGCATTAGAGCCAGGAACCACCCCTTATACCTATCGTATGGGTGGGAATAGTTGCCTTTCGGGCGATTTTTGTGGAGATTGGTCGTTCGAAAAACCTTTACAAGTGGGCGATACCCTAGTTTTTGAAGATATGATTCATTACACCATGGTAAAAACCACCTTTTTTAATGGTGTGTCACATCCGTCAATTGGTATATGGAAAGCCGATAATACCTTTCAATTGGTACGAAAATTTGGCTACGAAGACTATAAAACCCGCAATTCGTAAAAAAATCAAGAAAAAATGCATTTTTTTTTGCTCTAGCTATTGCACAGTTCAAAAAAAGCGCTTATCTTTGCATCGCAATTGAGAAACAAAGCGGTTGCAAATGCGAAAATAGCTCAGTTGGTAGAGCATAACCTTGCCAAGGTTAGGGTCGCGGGTTCGAATCCCGTTTTTCGCTCAAAGGGTGACTCAAGTCACCCATTTTTTTTGAATATACTTTAAAAGTCCTTGCACAGGTGGTGAAATTGGTATACACGCTACTTTGAGGGGGTAGTGCCGGTTACGGCGTGGGAGTTCGAGTCTCCTCCTGTGCACAAATAAAAGCCAGCTATTTTATAGCTGGCTTTTATTGTGCTTGTCGTTCTTTTTGGCAATATTACCTCTTTTTTTTAGGGGGGTGTATCATGATATGGTACACCCTAGTCTTATTTTTGTAGAAAAATAGCCATAACAAGAGTATTTGTATACTGTATTATAAATCTATCGGCTCTATGGCCGCTGTACGGGGCAAAACGTGCAAACTAGGTTGGGCATTGGATACCACATCCAATGCTTTTTTCATACAACAGAGCACAGCTTCTGGGCAATTGTTTTCTTTGCTTAAATGACAAAAGAAAATATGCTCCCAATGAGGTTGGAAGTACTGTTGTAAGCATTTAGCCGTTATGTGGTTGGCCATGTGTCCGCTATTGCTCAAAATGCGTTGTTTTAAAAAGAGTGGATAGTTGCCTCTTAGCAGCATTTCCTCGTCATAGTTAGCTTCTATAACGATGTTTTTGGCTTTTACTAAGAACGAAGCAGCTGTTTCGTTCATTTGTCCTAAATCGGTAGCGATGAATAAACTGCTATTGGCTGTTTCTATAAAGTAACCCACGCATTCGGGTGTATCGTGTTCTACCTTAAAGGCTGTAATGGTGAGTGAACCAATTTGAAAGGCTTCGCCTGCGTTAATGGGGCGTCTGCTTTGGTATAATTTCTGCGTAATTTTAGGGTTCTCGTTAATGCCCGTTAGAATTCGTTGCGTACTGTATACAGGAAGGTTGTAGTCTTCGCCCAACGACCCAATCGAAGCAATGTGATCGTAATGGTTGTGTGTAATCAACACGCCGTATAAACGTTTGATGTTTACATCAATCTCTTTGAGTCGTTTTTTGATGTTCTTGGGCGATATGCCGGCATCAATTAAAATACCGTAACCGCTATCTTCTATGTAGTAACAATTGCCGCTACTTCCGCTGGCAAGGCTGCAAAATCTCATATATCTGTTCAAAATTTGCGCAAAGGTAATTAAACCATTCTGAATACTCTAAAATTTATTACAAATTTGTTACACAAAATAGCGTCTTTGTGCATTAGAATGTTTATCTTTGTTCTTTGTAGAAAAATAAACAAGAATCATTTAAAAATAAAGTATTATGGAAAAACCTTATGTAGTTGGCATTGATATAGGTGGCCAAACAGCTAAAATTGGATTGGTAGACGCACGTGGTAATGTATTGGTACAAACCGTTATTAAAAGTAACGATACCGACAATTACGAAATCTTTATCGATAATTTGTGCGCGGCTGTAAAAAACATGCTAGGTTCTAAATATTCGCTTAGCGAAATTCGTGGTGTAGGTATTGGCGCGCCTAATGGCAACTATTACAAAGGAACCATCGAAAACGCCGTAAACCTTACCTTTGGCGGTCCTCGTGTTATTCCTTTTGCAGAAACCATGAGCAAAAAAATTGGTTTACCAGTTCGTTTAACAAACGATGCAAACGCTGCTGCAGTAGGCGAAATGACATACGGTGCGGCTCGTGGCATGAAAAACTTTATCATGATTACATTGGGTACTGGTGTAGGTAGTGGTATTGTGGTAGGTGGTTATGTGCTTTACGGTCACGATGGTTTTGCTGGCGAATTGGGTCACGTTACCATGGTACGCAAAAACGGTCGTTTGTGCGGTTGCGGTAAAACCGGTTGCTTGGAAGCATACGCTTCTGCTACAGGTGTGGCACGTACTGCTCGCGAATTGTTAGAAGCTACCGACAGAAAAAGTGTATTGCGCGATCTTCCAGCCGAAAGCATCACTTCGAAAGACGTTTTTGAAGCAGCCATGGAAGGCGACGAACTAGCCAAAGAAATTTTCTCGTTTACTGGCAATATGTTAGGCGAAGCTTTGGCAGACTTTGTGGCATTTTCGTCGCCCGAAGCCATTGTTCTATTTGGTGGCTTAACTCGCAGTGGCGATTTGATTATGAAACCTGTTGTGGAAAGTATGAATAACAACATCATGCCACAATGGCGCAACAAAATCAAAGTGGTGTTCTCTCAATTGAAAGAATCGGATGCTGCTATCTTGGGTGCAAGTGCCTTGGCCTGGGAAGTAAAAGAAGACTAAGTATTGCCAAAGGAAAGCCTTTCTTTTGAGGCTGAACCAATGGGCTAAGTTATAAAAAAAGGATACGCAAATGCGTATCCTTTTTTTGTGACCCCGTGGAGGGTCGAACTCCAATCGAAAGAACCGGAATCTTTTATTCTATCCATTGAACTACGGGGCCAGTTGCAGAGTGGTGCAAAAATAGCACTTTTTTTCGGTAAAATGTAGTGCTGGTGTGGTAGAAATCAATTTAATGTATTAAATTTGCGAGAATTAAAATCAGTAGATTATGTCGCAACTCATTTTGCCAAAAGATTATAAATCGCCCTTAGATTTACGTCAAACCGAGTTGGCCATTAAATGCGTAAAAGATTTCTTTCAAAGCAATTTATCGGCCGAATTGCGTTTGCGTCGTGTAACCGCTCCCTTGTTTGTATTAAAAGGTATGGGTATCAACGACGATTTAAATGGCATTGAACGTCCAGTAACCTTCAACATAAAAGACCTAAACGAGGCACAAGCAGAAGTAGTACATTCGCTTGCCAAATGGAAACGCATTACCTTGGCAGATTATGCCATCGAAAAAGGTTATGGTTTGTATACCGATATGAATGCCATTCGTGCAGACGAAGAATTGGACAACATCCACTCGTTGTACGTAGACCAATGGGACTGGGAATTGGTTATTGACGAAAGCCAACGCACCGTATCGTTCTTAAAAGAAGTGGTACGTCGTTTGTATGCTGTGATGGTGCGTACCGAGTACGCCTTGTACGAAATGTTCCCAAGCATCACTCCTATTTTGCCTGCCAATATCTTCTTTATTCATGCCGAAGAGTTGTTGCAAATGTATCCCGATAAAACCGCTAAAGAACGCGAAAACCTTATTACCAAAGAACACGGGGCAGTGTTTATTATGGGCATTGGCGGCAAACTATCGAACGGCGAAAAACACGATGGTCGTGCTCCCGACTACGACGACTGGACAACTGCCAACGAAGATGGCTTTAACGGCTTAAATGGCGACCTTTTGGTGTGGGACGATTTGTTGGGTATGGCTTTGGAATTGTCGTCAATGGGCGTACGTGTGGATAAAAAAGCCTTGGCACATCAATTGGAAATTACCGGTCAGCAAGACCGCATGCAATACTATTACCACAAACGTCTTGACGAAGGATCCTTACCCCTTACCTTGGGTGGTGGTATTGGTCAGTCGCGTTTGTGCATGTTTATGCTACGCAAAGCTCACTTGGGCGAAATTCAGGCAAGTATCTGGCCAGAGGATATGCGCCAAAAGTGCAAAGAAGCAGGTATCAACCTATTATAAAAAAAAGAGGCTTTAAAGCCTCTTTTTTTTGTTGATGTCAACCTTATATCATCGATTTAATAATATCAATAATCTCTTGTCCCAAAGCATCGGCTTCTTGTAGGGTAGATGCTTCAGAATAGATGCGGATAATGGGTTCGGTATTCGATTTACGCAAGTGTACCCATTTGGTAGGGAAATCTATTTTTACGCCATCGATGTCGTTGATTTCTTCGCCGGCAAATTTTTCTTTTACGCGTTCCAAAAGAGCATCTACATCTATATCGGGAGTAAGGTCGATGCGTTGTTTTGAGATAAAGTAAGGAGGATAGGTGGCACGCAACTCCGATACTTTCATTTTTTTGTGAGCCAAGTGGCTTAAGAATAGGGCAATACCCACCAAAGCATCGCGTCCGTAGTGGCTTTCTGGATAGATAACCCCTCCGTTGCCTTCGCCACCAATAACGGCGCCAATTTCTTTCATTTTGGTTACCACGTTTACTTCACCAACGGCTGCAGCTTGGTATTCGCCACCATGAGCACGGGTTACATCGCGCAAAGCGCGGGTAGAGCTTAGGTTAGATACGGTGTTGCCAGGTGTATGCGAAAGCACATAATCGGCTACGGTTACCAAAGTGTATTCTTCGCCGTACATGGTGCCGTCTTCGCAAATCATGGCCAAACGGTCTACGTCTGGGTCAACTACAAAGGCAACATCGTGACCACCCTTGCTCATTAGGCTCATAATATCGCCCAAGTTCTTTTCTAGTGGTTCTGGATTGTGCATAAAGTTACCGGTAGGCTCGCCAAACAATACGGTGGTTTTATTTACGCCCAATTGTTCCAATAGTTTAGGTAGAACAATGCCGCCCACAGAGTTAACGCAGTCTAATGCCACATCAAAGTTGGCTTGTTTAATGGCTTCTACGTCTACTAATTTAAGTGCTAGTACTGCATCAATGTGTTTTTGGGTGTAGTCTACTTGGGTTTCTTTGCCCAAATTATCTACTTCGGCAAAGGTATAGGCATCGTTTTCTGCTAGGTGCAGTACTTCTTCGCCTTCTTCTTTGTTTAGGAATTCGCCTTTTTCGTTCAACAGTTTAAGCGCATTCCATTGTTTGGGGTTGTGGCTAGCGGTTAGGATAATACCACCACAAGCCTGTTCCATGGTTACGGCCAATTCGGTAGTAGGGGTAGAAGCAAGGCCAATGTTTACCACATCAAATCCCATGCCCATCAAGGTGCCTACTACTAGCTTTTCTACCATGGCACCCGACATACGTGCATCCCTACCTACTACAATTTTATTGGTAGTAACAGTAGTTGTTTTGCGAATTAATGTAGCGTATGCAGCTGTAAATTTAACAACGTCAACTGGGCTTAAACCGTCGCTTACTTGTCCGCCAATGGTTCCGCGGATACCCGAAATAGATTTAATAAGTGTCATGGTATGATTTTTATTGATTTCTGATGGAGGTTTCGTCTACAAAGGCTCTAATGGTAAAGACTTCTTCGCGTTGAGCAGTTTCGCCTAGTTTAGAGTCGATAATGAGCTCAAATTGGCTGCCGTGGTGAATGCAACCTACGGCATCAATCCACGCAATACCAATGGATGCGTCTTCGCTTCCGGGGGTGTAAACAAACAAGAAACCGTCGCGGTATTCTTCGTGTTTGTGATTATCGCCTACCAAGTTGCCATCTAGGTCGTATGCATAAAAACGAAAAATAACTTCTTGCCCGTCTTGTGCTCGGCGTTTGGTGGTGTCGTCTTCAATAAGGCGGATGTATGCCCCGCGATAGGTTTGGAAATACAAATTTTCGGGCCAAGGGCATTCGTGGCTAAAGCAATAGGCAGAGTCGGTCGATATTTCTAAGTTGCGGGCCGTTTTGTACTCTTGCCATTTTTTTTGCTCGGCTTTACGTTGCTCGGCATACGACTCATTTTTGCATGCCGTTATGGTTAGCAAAGCAATGAGTGCTAAAATAAGGTGTTGTATTTTCATTCTTGTTGTTTATTCTTTAATTTGCAATCTGCACAACAGCGGACAGTACGAGGTAATGCAATTGTCTTTTCCACGTAATCCGTATGCCATTCTAGAGGGTATAATAACCACTACTTCGCTGCCCGTACTTAGGGTAGGTAGTAGTAAATCGATGCCTTGTAACCATTCGCGTTTGCCAACTACCAGGGTTTTGCTGCCTTCTGTGGCCGATGAATAGCAGACACTTCCGTCTAGGCGTTCTACTGAATAATCAAGCACCACGGTTTGCATGGGTTGGATGGTAGGCCCGTTGCCTTTTTTAATGACTTGCAACCACCAACCCTCTTGGCATGCTGTAAATTGTGGGTGGTTGGCTAGATAGGCGTTAATCTCGTCCATCTCTGCTTGCAAACAAGCTTTGTTGTAATCTAGCATTTGCTGTGCAGGATTTTCTTTTTGCTCCGATTTGTTAGCAGGCAATTGCACCGGATTGCGGGTGCATGCCATGCAACAAAGTAAAAAGCCTATCAGCGCTAGGTTTTTCATGCTTATCGGATGTTTGCAATGCTCATAATGTCGCCAAACACACCGGCTGCGGTTACGCTAGCACCAGCACCGTATCCTTTAATAATCATCGGATCGTTAAAGTAACGTTCGGTTTGAATGGTAACAATGTTGTTGCTGCCTTCTAGGTCGTAGAATGGGTGGCTGCTGTCTACCGCTTGCAAACCAACTTCGCAAACACCTTCTTTCATGGTTGCCACAAAACGGTATTTTTTGTTTTCGGCAGCCAATTGTTGGCGTTTGGCTTCAAATTCGTCGTCTAGTTCCGAAATGGTTTTCCAGAAGTCTTCTAACGAACCTTCAAAGTATTTGTTAGGTACAAATAGGTTTTT
>JAZRBL010000168.1:0-17545 GCA_045635045.1 Candidatus Enterocola sp.
TGAGGAAGGCTTTCGTAATCACGGATGCCGCAGATATCGCTCTTCCATCCTTTGAATTCCTGGTAAACGGGCTCGATGTTTTCTGCGCCGTCATAGGGGAACCAGTCAATGACTTTGCCGTCCTGTTTGTAACCTACAGCCACTTTGATGGTGTCCAAATCGTTGAGGATATCGGATTTCATCATAATCAGGTCGGTCACGCCGTTCATCATCACGGCATATTTGAGGGCGACCATATCCAACCATCCGCAGCGACGGGGACGACCGGTGGTGGCACCGAATTCGTGTCCGGCCTGACGCAGGTATTCGCCCATGTCGTCAAACAACTCGGTAGGGAAGGGACCGCTACCCACACGGGTACAATAGGCTTTAAAGATACCGTATACATCGCAAATTTTGTTAGGCGCAATACCCATACCGGTACAAGCACCTGCACAAATGGTATTAGACGATGTTACAAAAGGATACGATCCAAAGTCAATATCCAACATAGTACCTTGTGCGCCTTCGCACAAAATAGATTTATCTTGATCGATAACATCGTTTAGGTAATGTTCGCTATCAATCAATTGGAATTTTTTAAGGTATTCAATGCCTTCTAACCAAGCAGGTTCGGTTTCCGAAAGGTCATAGGCAAAATTCATTGAATCCAAAATTTGCAAGTGACGTTTTTTAGCGGTTGCATATTTTTCTTCAAAGTTGCCCAAAATATCGCCTACACGCAAGCCATAACGGCCTACTTTATCGGTATAGGTAGGACCAATACCTTTGCCGGTGGTACCTACTTTTGCATCGCCTTTAGCTGCCTCATTAGCGGCATCCAACAAACGGTGAGTAGGCATAATAAGGTGTGCTTTTTTAGAAATGTATAGTTTTTGGGTTAAATCGTGTCCCGATGCCGACAAGGCTTCTGCCTCTGCTTTAAACAAAGCGGGATCTAACACAACACCGTTTGAAATTACATTTACTTTGTCTCCTTGGAAAATACCCGATGGGATAGAACGTAATACGTATTTTTCGTTGTTAAACTCCAAGGTGTGACCTGCATTTGGACCGCCTTGAAAACGAGTAATAACATCGTAATTAGGAGTTAATACGTCAATTACTTTTCCTTTTCCTTCGTCGCCCCATTGTAAACCGAGCAACACGTCTACTTTTGCCATTTTTATAGATTACTTTTTTTAGTTTTACTAACAGTGCGTAAAGATAATACTTTTTTTTGGTAAACGAGAAATTTTAATGTAAGCACACGTAAAACACGTAAAAAAATTTGTTAAACAAAAAATTACCCCTAACTTTGCATCAAATAAACTAAACAACTAAACATTTAAACATTAATCACTATGGCACACATCATTACTGACGACTGCATCGCTTGCGGTACTTGTATCAGCGAATGTCCAGTAGAAGCTATTTCTGAAGGCGATATCTACTCTATCGATCCAGAAACTTGCATCGATTGCGGTACTTGCGCAGAAGCTTGTCCTTCTGAAGCTATCAAACCAGCATAATCAGCGCAAGAAGCATAAAAAAACGACCCCTCAAAAAGAAGGGTCGTTTTTTTATTACACTGGAATTGGCCATTATTCTACCGTCTCATTTTGCTCTTCTACGGGTGCTTCCAACTCCTCTAGGTTCATTTCCGAACGAATAAATTGCAAAGTTTCCGACAAAGCTTGTTCAAATTTAGCAAAATCTTCTTTGTACAAGAAAATTTTGTGCTTTTCAAAAATAAATTGCCCATCTGCAGTCACTCCTTTACGTTTGCTTTCTGTAATGGATAAGAACAAATCGTCGCGACGATCGCGCTTTACATCCAAGTAATACATTCGTTTACCGGCTTTAACCGTTTTAGAAAAAACGATCTCTTTCTCTTCGCGCTCACTAGGCACAACAACGGCCTGTTTTTCCTCTTTCTTTTGGAAACGATCAAATAAACTTATCATCTTTTTATTTTTTACATTTAGGTTACAAACTAACATATTTTTTTTCAAAAATCAAAATAAAAAGAAATTTTTCACAAAATAGTTTACTTCTGTTTATACGTTCGCATAAAAAGAGTTATATTTGTACATTAAATATCATCACAATGATAAACAGAATCTTAATCCGCATCAAAACCATCCAGTTGCTATACGCTTATCGTATTAATAAAGAGCAAACTAGCACTGACATTACGAAAGAGAAAGCGCTTTTCAACACTACCAGAAAAGCAGAAGCCGAGTTGCTAGACAGCCTCAATCAAACTTACGAACTATACCATTGGATACTACAACTAATAGTAGAATTGCATGCCTATGCAGTTAAACGCATCGAAATTGGACTCAACAAATTGCGTCCTACAGAAGAGGAACGTAATCCCAACAAACGATTCATCAACAACCTTTTTGCCAAACAACTTTCTGAGAACAAAGCATTGGCTACTTTTGTAAAAGACAATGGCATTTCGTGGAGCGAAGAAACCGACTTAATCAAGCTGTTGATGAATAAAATTACAGCTACCGATTTCTACCAAGTTTACATGAAAGAAACCAACCGCACCTACGAAGACGACAAACTTTTGTGGCGTCACATTGTACGCAAGGTACTTGTATCTAGTAGCATTCTAGAAGAGCGTTTGGAAGAAATGAACCTATATTGGAACGACGACTTTGAAACCGTTATGAGTTTTGTAGAAAAAACCATCAAGCGTTTTGACGAGTCGGCCGGTAGCGAACAAGCATTGTTGGAAAAATTCCGCGACAGCGAAGACATTGACTACGCTAAAAAACTATTAAAAACCGCTATCAGCAACCAAGAGGAATACGAAGAGTTGATTCAAAAAACAGCTCAAAACTGGGAGTCGGAACGTATTGCTAATATGGATATGGTAATTATGCAAGCAGCATTGGCAGAAATCAAAGCCTTCCCTACCATTCCTATCAACGTTACATTGAACGAATACATCGAAATTAGCAAATACTACAGTACCGAAAAAAGTAGCAACTTCATTAACGGTATTTTGGACAAGCTAGTAAACGACCTACGTCAAGAAGGAAAATTGGTTAAAGCCGGCGTATACATCAAAGAAAATTAAACTTATAAATTAAATAGACATGTTGAACATTTTATTACAAGCTCCTGCACCAGGAGCAAGCAATGGATATTCGTCCATTATTATGATTGTTTTAATGTTTGTGGTATTCTATTTCTTTATGATTCGTCCACAAATGAAAAAACAAAAAGAAATGAAAAAATTCCGCGATAGCATCACTAACGGCGACAAAGTAATTACCGCTGGTGGTATTTACGGTAAAGTAAAAGACGTAAAAGAAAACACCATTACCTTAGAGATTGCCGACAACGTTCGCATCACCATCGACAAAGGTTCTGTTTTCCCTAATGCTGCCGACTCTAACGCAGCTCAACAAAATGCATAATTCAGATAAAATAAACTTATCTCTATTACTGAGAAAGATGAAAGTGTTTCTACTATCCAGAGACACCTTCATCTTTTTGTTCTTTTTTATCATATCTGGACTATTTTGGGTAATTATCTCGTTAAACAAAACATACGAAACCCGCTTGTCCATCCCCGTTCAATACAACAATACCCCGGCCGAAATTGAATTAATGGCCGAGCTTCCCAATCACATTGTTGTTAAAGTTAAAGATAAAGGAACTACCCTAATTAGCTACGCAAAGGCGCAGTTTAAACCATTGGTTATTGACTTTAACGACTATACCAGCTACAACAATGCCGAAGATTGGGACATTCCTACCGCAAGTACTTTTGATAAGGATATCAAAGAATTACTAGCTCCCTCTACCCAAGTAATTGATTATTTTCCTCAAAACATTGAGATAGAAAAAAAATTACTTAGCCAAAAGAAAGTTCCTGTAAAAGCACTTACCGATTTTACTTACGCACGTCAATACTACCCCTCCGACAGCATTCAAGTAGAACCCAAAGAAGTAATGCTATACGGCTACAAAGAGATTATCGATTCTATTCAATGTGTTTATACAGAGCTTGTTACAAAATCAGGTATAAAAGACACCTTGATAATAGATGCCCATTTAGATTTGCCTGCGCATTGCAAATCGCACCCTAAAACGGTGACAGTAACAACACCTTCCGAATTCTACACAGAAGGCAAACAATTGGTACCCATTACCATTGTAGGAGCACCCGACAACATACAGGTAAGAACCTTCCCCTCCGAGGTAGAAGTTACCTACATGGCCGGATTTAGCCGTTTCAATTCTATTATTCCAGCAGACTTTACCATTACGTTGCCTTACAACGAACTAATTAGCAGCAACGACAACACCCATCCACTTACACTAGAACAACATCCTTTGCACATCGTAAAACCCAAATTAAAGCCAGAAGAAGTGCAATGGATCATTGAATTTGTCAAATAATATGATGCGAATTGGTATTACAGGAGGGATAGGTGCTGGAAAATCGTTCGTATGCCAGCGTATTCAAACCATGGGTTTCCCCATTTTTGACTGTGACAAAGAAGGAAAGGAACTCATGAATACCCACCCCATTGTACGTTTTAGACTAACCGAATTATTAGGACAGGAATGTTACGTAAACGACACGCTGAACAAAGCATTTGTTGCGCAACAGATTTTTAGCAATCCCACCCTAAAAAAGGAGGTAGAGTCGATTGTACATCCTATTGTTGCTGAACGTTTTGCACAATGGGCAGAAACTCAAGACACCCCATTTGTATTTATTGAATCGGCTATTTTGTACGAAAGTGGATTTGACCAATACATGGATAAGGTAATTGTGGTAGATGCCGACAAAGAGGTGCGCACCCACCGCATCCTAAAGCGCGACGCTTGCAGCAAAGAGCAAGCAGAAGAGCGCATCAATGCTCAGATGAGCGACACAGAAAGACGTAAAAAAGCCGACTACATTATCCAAAACAACCCTGGTTCGGATATCAATAGTCAGCTTTTTGAATTGATGAAAAAACTTTACAAACTTGCTATTGCTTAGTTTTTGTATTTATAGTGGCACGACACTTTTCCTTTAGACATTGCCGTTAACTTACTTCCTATTAACTGTTTACGTATAGGCGAAATGTGGTCTACGTAAATTTTCCCCAATAAATGATCGTACTCGTGTTGAATAGCACGGGCTGTAAAACCAGTATAGGTTTCGGTGTGTTCTTGCCAATTTTCGTCACAATACTTAATGGTAACCGAAAGCGAGCGTTTTACTCTTTCTGACAAACCAGGAACACTCAAGCAACCTTCTTCTGCTATTTCTGTTTCGCTGCTAAACTCGATAATCTCTGGATTGATAAATACCTTTTTAAAATCGGCATATTGAGGATCGTCATCGGCCATAACCGACAAGTCGAGAATAAACAACTTAATAGACAAACCAATTTGAGGAGCTGCCAACCCTACACCACCCGACTTAGTCAAGGTTTTAAACATATCGTCAATTAGGGTAGGCAAAGCAGGATAATCGGCCAAAATGGGTTCTGCTTTCTTTCTTAAAACGGGATTTCCGTAAATTACAATGGGATAAATCATATCTTATAGGTATCGTTTTGATTCTAAATAGTCTTGCAATATAATGGTAGCACTAATTTCGTCTACCAAAGCCTTATTTTGTCTGTCTTTCTTTTTCAATCCGCCGTCTAACATAGCACGATGAGCCAATACAGAGGTAAATCGTTCGTCGTAAAACACCACGGGAATATGGGGTATCTTTTTTTTGAGCGTTGCCACAAAGGGTTGAATGTAGCGCATCGATTCCGATGGTTGGTTGTTCATTTGCTTGGGCAAGCCCACCACAATGGTTTCAACGGGTTCTGTTGCTACGTATTTCTCGATAAAGGCCACAATTTCGTGGGCAGGAACGGTTGCCAAACCGCCTGCTATAATTTGCATAGGGTCGGTTACCGCCACCCCTACGCGCTTGCGTCCATAATCGATTGCCATTATACGTGCCATACAGGTTACAAAAGTACGAAAAATATCGATTCGTCAAAAAATATCGATTCGTCGATTCACCGATTCACCGATTCATCAAAAAAATTATTACCTTTGCAGAAATAGTCGACTCAACGACTAAACGATTCAACAATGAAAAAAATACTAGTAACAGGCGGCGTAGGCTTTATTGGCTCACACACCGTAGTAGAACTGATGCAAGCGGGTTACGAGCCCATCATCATCGATAATTTATCCAACTCGTCTATTAACGTATTGGATGGCATTGAAAAAATTACGGGCAAACGTCCTTTCTTTGCACAAGTAGATTGCCGCGACAAAGCTGCTATCGACCAAGTGCTAAAACAACAAGGCCCCATCAAAGCCATCATTCACTTTGCCGCTAGCAAGGCTGTAGGCGAATCGGTAGAAAAACCTTTGCTATACTACCGCAACAACCTTGACTCGTTGCTTAACTTGTTGGAACTGATGCAAGAAAACAGCATCGAACATTTGGTATTTTCGTCGTCTTGTACCGTTTATGGTCAACCCGAAGTATTGCCTGTTACCGAGCAAGCGCCTATCCAACCTGCGCTATCGCCCTACGGCAACACCAAGCAAATTTGCGAAGAAATCATTACCGATACAGCATACGCCGATAAAAACATCCACGCCATTTTGTTGCGTTACTTTAACCCCATTGGTGCACACCCCAGTGCCGAAATTGGCGAGTTGCCCATTGGTGTTCCTCAAAACTTGATTCCTTTTGTTACCCAAACCGCTGCAGGCATTCGTGAGCAATTAAAGGTGTTTGGCAGCGACTACAATACCCCAGACGGATCGTGCATTCGCGATTACATCAACGTAACCGACTTGGCAAAAGCACACGTAACTGCCGTGCAACGCCTAACCGAAAACAAACAAAAAAAATCGGTAGAGGTATTTAACATTGGTACAGGTCGCGGTTTGTCGGTATTGGAAATTATCAATGCTTTTGAAAAAGTAACCGGCCAAAAACTTAACTATGCCATTGTAGGACGTCGCGAGGGCGATATTGAGCAAGTATGGGCAGACCCATCGTACGCTAACAACGAGTTGGGATGGAAAGCCGAAAAGAACATAGAAGAAACCTTGCTTTCTGCTTGGCGCTGGCAAGAAAGGCTAGGCAAATAACATGAAACCATACGTATTTAATACCGCCGAGGTAACCCAAGCTTGCATTGCTTGGATTAGGCATTGGATGCAGCAAAACGGCAACGACCAAACCAAAGTTATTATTGGTATTAGCGGTGGCAAAGACTCTACCGTAGTGGCAGCCTTGTGCGCCGTTGCTTTGGGCAAAGACCGTGTTTTGGGCGTTATGATGCCCAACAAGGTGCAACCCGATATTGCCGACTCGGAACAAATTATCCGCCATTTGGGCATACCTTCTATAAAGGTAAACATCCACGATGCGTACCAGGGAATTACCCAAGCCATTAGCGATGCCTTACCAGAACAACCCTTAAACGGTCAATACCTTACCAACACCCCCGCACGCCTACGCATGACCACCCTGTACGGTGTATGCGCCTTGGTTGGCAATGCACGTGTAGTAAATACCTGCAACCGTTCGGAAGATGCACAGGGTTACTCTACCCACTACGGCGATAGCGCAGGCGACTTTGCTCCCATTGCCAAACTGACCACCGAAGAAGTGGTAGCCATGGGCGATTATTTGGGTCTTCCTTACGAGTTAACCCACAAAGCCCCATCGGACGGCATGTGCGGAAAAACAGACGAGGACAACCTAGGCTGGACCTATCACGAAGTCAACCAAATTATTCGATTAAACGAAGTAGGCGAACACTACGATGCCATTGTAAAAAGATACCTGGCCATGCAATTCAAATTGCGTGCCGTACAATTGCCCGCCTTCAAACCCGAACTACCCGACTACTTTGCCGAAACGTACGGAATTTAAGTCAAAGGTCGAAAGTCGAAGGTCGAAAGTTACGTCGCAAAATTCCTAATTCCTAATTCCTAATTAGTCAATTAGTCGATTCGCCGATTAGTCATAAAATGTAACCCTTTTGAAATAGACGGGCAGTAACCTACGTTATTTGCCCGTTTTTTTTGGCATTTACAATATTTAAACTTACTTTTGCACATATTTAAAAAAAATGTGCAAAAATGATAGAGCAAAATCTTATCAAGTTGTTTGAACACAGTTTTAAAAACAACTGGGAATTACCCGCCTACACCAACTACTATCGTCAAGTAACCCTTACCTACGGCGATTCTGCGAAACAAATTGCTAAATTGCACTTACTCTTTGAGCAAGCCAACATCAAGCCCGGTGACAAAATAGCCCTTATTGGTCGTAATACCCCCAACTGGACCATTACTTACGTTGCTGTAGTTACTTACGGCGCAGTTATTGTTCCTATTTTGCAAGACTTTAATGCAAACGACGTACACCACATTGTAAACCACTCCGACTCCGTTCTTTTGTTCTGTAGCGATAAAATTTGGGACAAATTGGACGAAGATAAAATGGAGAAACTGATAGCAGTTATCTCGTTGAACGATTTTACTTGCATGTATCAAAACGAAGAAAATACCATGCAAAGCATGCTTACCAACCTCAACGATGAGTTTGCTGCTCGTTACCCCAACGGATACGGTCCTGACGACATTCAATATGCAGAGCGCGACAACTCCGAATTGGCCATGATTAGCTACACATCGGGTACAACCGGATTTAGCAAAGGCGTTATGCTTACCGCCAACTCGTTGGCAGGCAATATTACCTACGGCATCAGAACCAAACTACTAGAGCGTGGCAACCGCGTGCTTAACTTTTTACCCTTGGCACACGCCTACGGCATGGCATTCGATTTTTTAACCGCAACCTGCTGCGGCGCACACGTCTATTTATTGAACAAAATTCCTAGCCCAAAAGTACTTATCAAAGCATTTGGCGAAATAAAACCCAATGTTATTTTTACCGTACCTTTGATTCTAGAAAAACTATACCGCAAACAAATTCAACCCAAAATTACCAAAAAAGGCATGCGTTTTGCCTTGCATGTACCCATTTTGGACGATACCATTTACGGTAAAATCAACAAAACCCTAACACAAGCCTTTGGCGGCGAGTTCAAAGAAATTGTTATTGGCGGTGCTCCCCTTAACCGCGAGGTAGAAATGTTCTTGAGCCGCATCGGTTTCCGCTACACCGTAGGTTATGGTATGACCGAGTGTGGTCCACTTATCAGCCACTCTTTCTGCAAAGACTTTGTACCTACATCGGCAGGTAAAGTATTGGACATCATGGAAGTTAAGATTGAATCGGCCGACCCTGAAAACATTCCTGGCGAAATTTTGGTACGTGGCGAAAACGTAATGAGCGGCTATTACAAAAACGTAGAAGCTACCCAACAAACCTTTACCGAAGACGGTTGGATGCGTACTGGCGACATGGGCACCCTAGATGCTAACGGCAACATCTTCATTAAAGGTCGTAACAAAACCATGATTTTGAGCGCCAATGGCCAAAACATCTACCCCGAAGAAATTGAGGCAAAACTAAACAACTTGCCTTTTGTAATGGAAAGTTTGGTAATTGACAAAGATGGTAAATTGTACGGTTTGGTATATCCCGACTACGAAGCAGTAGACGCTGCTGGCATCAATACTACCGAACTAGAAGCCGCTATGGAAGACAACCGCAAAGAGTTGAACAGTCAAGTAGCTGCTTACGAAGGATTGACCAAAATCATTCTTCACCCCAACGAATTTGAAAAAACACCCAAGAAAAGCATCAAACGCTTCTTGTACACCAATTTACTTGTTTAATACCATTTACACATGATACAACGCATTCAAAGCATTTATTTGCTCATCGTAACCATTTTATCGGTTGTTATTTGCTTCTATCCCTATGCATCAATTAATGGAAATCCATTAACCTATTGTACTTCGATTATTTACGGAGGCCTATCGACCGTTATTCCATTGGTTACCCTTACCACCATTTTCTTGTTCAGAAAACGCATTTTGCAATTGCGCCTATGCAGTTTTGCTTGCATTTTGATGCTATTCCAAGCCATTTACATGGTAGCTAGTTTCTTTATTGCAGGCAAAGGAATGCCCGAAGGAAGTTGCTCGTTATACTTCCCTGTGGTGGTTCCTATCATCAACATCATCCTTACCTATTTGGCCATTCGCGGTATTGGTAAAGACGAAGCCATGGTACGCGCTGCCGATAGATTGAGATAATGAGTCGCTGTGCGACGACTAACCCACAAATCGACTAATCGAAAAAATAAAAAAATATCGATTAGTCGATTTGTCATTTTACCGATTCGTCAAAATTTATTATCTTTGCATCTCGTTAGAAAAAAAGCAGTTATGAATAAGAAATTTACCGAATATGGTGGCTTAAACCTATCGGCTACTTGCAAAGAAGTGCAAGCCGGTTGGGATAAAAACGACGTTTTTAAACAAAGCATCGAAACACGCGAAGGATGCCCTACTTTTGTATTCTACGAAGGTCCTCCTTCGGCCAATGGTATGCCTGGCATTCACCACGTAATGGCACGTTCTATTAAAGACTTGTTCTTGCGCTACAAAACCATGAAAGGGTTTAAAGTAAACCGCAAAGCAGGTTGGGATACCCACGGTTTGCCCGTAGAATTGGGTGTAGAAAAAGCTTTGGGCATTACCAAAGAAGACATTGGCAAAACCATTTCGGTAGAAGAATACAACGCAACCTGCCGCAAAGAGGTAATGAAATACACCAAAGAATGGGAAGGGTTGACCCAAAAAATGGGTTACTGGATTGACATGGAAAACCCTTACATTACCTACGAAAACAGCTACATTGAAAGCTTGTGGTGGTTGCTTAAAGAGCTATACAAAAAAGGCTTGTTGTACAAAGGTTATACCATCCAACCTTACTCGCCCGCTGCTGGTAGTGGTTTGAGCTCGCACGAGTTAAACCAACCCGGTTGCTACCGCGACGTAAAAGACACCACTGTAACGGCCCAATTCAAGGTAAAAGGACAAGAAAATCTATACCTTTTGGCATGGACCACTACTCCTTGGACCCTTACCTCTAACACTGCATTGTGCGTAGGTCCTAACATCGACTACGTACGCTATGCTACCCAAAACCCTTACACAGGACAAGACATTGAGGTAATTCTTGCTGCCGATTTGTTTGACAGCTATTTCAAAGGCCAAGAAAAACCCACCGAAACCTTTAAAGGTAGCACCTTGGAAGGTATGGAATACGAACCCCTTATTCCTTTCTTTACCCCCATGGGCGAAGGCGGCTTCCGTGTTATTTTGGGCGATTACGTTACCACCGAAGACGGTACCGGTATTGTTCACATTGCACCTACCTTTGGTGCCGATGACGCCCGTGTAGCCAAAGCGGCTGGTATTCCTCCTATGCAAGTGATGGACAAAAACGGCAACTTGCGCCCCACCGTTGACTTGCAAGGTAAATATTACTTACTAGAAGATTTGGATGCCGATTACGTAGCTAAATACGTAAACGTAGAGGCATACGCTCCATACGCAGGCAAATTTGTAAAAAATGCCTACGATCCTACCCTAACCGACAAAGACGAAACCTTGGACATTGCGCTTTGCATGATGCTAAAACAACAAGGTTTGGCCTTTAAAATTGAAAAGCACACCCACAACTATCCACACTGCTGGCGTACCGACAAACCTGTGTTGTACTACCCATTGGATAGCTGGTTTATCCGTTCTACTGCTTGCCGCGAACAAATGGTAGAACTAAACAAAACCATCAACTGGAAACCTCAATCTACCGGTACGGGTCGTTTTGGCAAATGGTTGGAAAACCTACAAGACTGGAACCTATCGCGTAGCCGTTACTGGGGTACTCCATTGCCTATTTGGCGCACCGACGATGGCAAAGAAGAAATTTGCATCGGTTCGATTGCCGAACTAATGGAAGAGATTGAAAAAGCCATCGCTGCTGGTGTAATGACCGAAAATCCATTTAAAAACTTTAAAGTAGGCGATTACTCGGCCGAAAACTACAGCGTTCAAAACATCGACTTGCACCGTCCTTACGTAGACAACATTGTATTGGTATCAAAAGACGGCAAACCCATGTACCGCGAAACCGACCTAATTGACGTTTGGTTTGACTCGGGTGCCATGCCTTACGCACAATTGCACTATCCTTTCGAAAACAAAGAAATGATAGACAACCAAACCTTCTTCCCTGCCGACTTTATCAACGAAGGGGTAGACCAAACCCGTGGCTGGTTCTTTACCTTGCACGCCATTTCTACCATGGTTAAAGGATCGGTTGCCTTCAAAAACGTTATTTCTAACGGTTTGGTATTGGACAAAAACGGCAACAAGATGTCAAAACGTTTGGGCAATTCGGTAGACCCATTCGAAGCCATCGAAAAATACGGTGCAGACCCTGTACGTTGGTATATGATGACCAACTCAGCACCATGGGACAACCTTAAATTTGACCGCGAGGGTGTAGAAGAAGTATCGCGCAAATTCTTTGGTACCCTTTACAACACCTATTCGTTCTTTGCACTATACGCTAACGTAGACGGATTTGACTACAGCCAAGACGAAGTGCCTATGAACGAACGTCCCGAAATTGACAGATGGATTATTTCGTTGCTAAACAGCTTGATTAAAGAAGTAGACGAAAGCCTTGCGGCTTACGAACCTACCCGTGCAGGTCGTGCTATTGCCGACTTTGTATCGGAAAACTTGAGTAACTGGTACGTGCGTCTAAACCGCAAACGCTATTGGGCAGGCGAAATGACCACCGACAAACTATCGGCTTACCAAACCCTTTATACCTGCTTAGATACAGTTGCTCGCCTTATGGCTCCTATTGCACCCTTCTATGCAGACCGTTTGTTCCAAGACCTAAACCAAGCAACAGGACGCAACAGCGAATGCTCTGTTCACTTGACCTTGTTCCCTGCTTACAACCAAGAGTTGATTCAACCCGAATTGGAAGCACGTATGGACATTGCTCAACGCATCACCTCGTTGGTATTGGCTTTGCGTAAAAAAGAAAGTCTAAAAGTGCGTCAACCCCTAAGCCACATCATGATTCCTAGCATTGATGCAACCACCGATGGCTACATCAACAGCATCAAAGACATTGTGATGAGCGAAGTAAACGTAAAAGACATCAAATTGGTAGATGGTTCAAACGGCATTTTGGTAAAACGCATCAAACCCGACTTTAAAAAGTTAGGACCTAAATGCGGCAAAAACATGAAACAAGTGGCAGCTGCCCTTCAAAACATGGAACAAGAGGCCATTGCCCAATTTGAACAAGAAGGTCAATATACCTTTGATGTAGAAGGACAAAGCATTGTAGTTATCACAGAAGACGTTACCATCTTCTCTGAAGACATCCCAGGATGGTCGGTAGCTAACGACGGTAACATTACCATTGCCCTAGACATCACCCTAACCGACGAACTAATTAACGAAGGTATTGCTCGCGAAGTGGTAAACCGTGTTCAAAACTTACGCAAAAGCAGCGGATTAGAAATTACCGATCGCATCTGCCTATGCATAGAAGGTAACGAAGCCGTAAATACAGCAATTGAAATTCATAAAAATTACATTGCATCGCAAGTTTTAGCCGACAATATTACCCTTGGTGGAGTTACTAGCCAAGCTACTGAAGTAGACCTAGACGGCGTTATTGTACGCATCCAACTAGAAAAAAACTAAAAGTCCTAAAAAGTAGGCTGCCCTATAGGATTTTTGGATTTTAATTGCTATATTCGCATAACGTTAACCTATTAAATACTATGCGTTATGGCAGAAAAGACTAGATACTCGGATGCAGAGTTGGAGGAATTCCGTGTAATTATTCAAGAGAAGTTAGACCAAGCCTACAAAGACTATGACGTACTAAAAAGTGCTCTCGATAACTCAACTGGCAATGACGTTTCGGACACATCGCCCACCTTTAAGGTGTTAGAAGAAGGAGCAACCACCTCTATGAAAGAGGAGTCAGCACGTTTGGCCCAACGCCAAATGAAGTTTATCCAAAACTTGCAAGCTGCACTCATTCGCATTGAGAACAAAACCTACGGCATTTGTCGAGAAACGGGCAAGTTAATTCCCAAAGAACGTTTACGTGCCGTACCGCACACAACGTTAAGCATTGAAGCAAAAGGAGGCAAATAAAATATGATGCAACCCATTACCAAGAAGGCGCTTTTAAGCGCCTCACTTGTTTTTTTAGTCTTACTCATCGACCAACTTCTTAAAATATGGGTAAAGACTTCTTTTTACTTGGGCGAAGAATTATACATCACTTCGTTCTTTCGATTGGTGTTTCTAGAAAATAACGGCATGGCCTTTGGCATTTCGCTAGGAGACAAGTTATACCTTACCTTATTTCGCCTATTAGCCTCTACTGCTATTCTTGCATACCTTGTACACCTTGTAAAAAACAACGCACACTATCTACTGCTTGTTAGTATGGGGCTTATATTTGCAGGAGCCACAGGCAATATCATTGACTGCGTTTTTTACGGACAAATTTTTGACTACGCGCCCTATTTTTACGGGAAAGTAGTAGACATGTTCTACTTTCCACTGGTAGAGGGGCACTATTGGGACTGGCTACCCGGCATAGGGGGCGATCCTTTTGTATTTTTTGCGCCTGTTTTTAACCTTGCCGATGCTGCTATATGCATAGGCGTAGGTCTTTTGTTTATCTACGAAACCAAATTTGCTAAAAATGAAGAAGATAAGTAAGGTTCTTTTCCCTTTTTTATTTCTTCTAATAGCCTGTTCTTCACCAAAAAAGCCACAGAACCCGCTGTTAGATGCGGATGCTATGGCACAATTACTAACGGAGTTGCATTTTTACGAAAGTATGGTAAACAACCACTATATTTCTGACGAGCAAGCTCCTATATTTTATCGTCAATTATTTGAAAAACACCAGGTCACTCCTCAACAATTTGACAGCGCACTGATTTGGTACGAATTGCACTATAAACAATACCAAACAATGTATGCCATTGTGCGCGACAATTTTGAGAAAGAAACAAAAAAAATAAATAGCGGTATTTACAACTACTACCTTCCTGCCCTTCCTTCTATATGGGCCTATTACGGAAAAATTCCACCCTGCGATAGCACTTGGAAGACCTTGGGCGATTTGGAAAAATACTTACAATTGCCTGCGACGGAACTCCGCACAGACCACTGCAGTAGCTACCCCTACATTGAGCGACTCGGAAGTACTACGCCCTACTGGAAAGCTGGGAATAAATAGCGAGCGGGTGGCCAAGGCCTTTACAGCATCCGACACACCATTTCCCTCGTTTCCCATTACTACTACTCCACTTTGAGACAGAGAGGTTTGGTAAATAGTATCGCCATCCAAGGCAGTTACATAGATGGGCATATCTAATAAAGGCAACACTTCTAGCAAATCTACATAATGAACTTTGACTCTTGCCAAGGCACCCATGGTAGCTTGAACTACTTTAGGGTTGTACACATCTACCGTACCATAGGAGCACAAAATATGGTCTATCCCAAACCAATCGGCCAAGCGTACAATGGTACCCATATTACCCGCATCTTGCACACCATCTAAGGCCAAAATCAATTGTTCTTTTAAGTTGGCAGTTTGCAGGGTGTACTGAGGTAATGCAAATACAGCCAACACGTGTTGTGGTGTTTCTAAACGGCTTATTTTACACAATTCTTCGTAAGAAACCAGGATGGTTTCGTCGCCTTTTATTGGCCCTGTATAGGCATCTGTATAAAATAAGGCTTTGCACGTAAAAGTAGTTAGCATTTCTGCCACCATTTTATCGCCTTCTGCTACAAAAGCGCCCATTTGTTTTCTATTTTTTTTGGTAGCGAGCTGCTGAACCCACTTAATTTTTGCCTTAGACAATGCCATTTTTATGATATTTGTAAATATTTGTACGAAGTTACAAAAGAAATTGATTTTTATACTAAATTTGTACAAAATTGTGGAGACACATGCCCAAAACAAGGTACATACTATGCACGATAGGTTGCTTACTGCTGTTTTTTTGCAGTTGTAAGGTAACTAAATACGTACCCGAAGGTTCGTACCTTTTAGACAAGGTAAAAATCACCACAGACAACAAAAAACTAAACGACACCGATTTTAGCATCTACCTTCGTCAACGTCCCAATCCTAAATTGTTTAATTTTATCAACTTTAACCTAGGATTGTATAGTCTTTCTAGCCCCGATACCACCCTTTGGATTAACCGATTCTTGCAAAAAATTGGCGATGCGCCCATTATTTACGATTCCATTGCAACCCAATCGTCGGCCAATGAATTACAAAAGGTTATGCGCAACAAAGGGTACATAAACGCCACCGTAGCTACCCAAACCGAATTTAAAAAGAAAAAGGCAAAAGTTACGTATCGCATTACTAGCAACGAACCATATCGTATTAAAAGTTTTAAATACAAAATCAGAAACAACGAAGTTGAACAAATTGTATACAGCGATACGGTTAATTCACTCATCCATGCGGGAGACCTTTTTAGCATCGATGTTTTGGAGTTAGAACGCCAACGCATCAATAAACTCTTACGCAACAATGGATACATTAATTTTGACAAAGAATACATTGGTTTTATAGCCGATACCACGGCAGGCAACAAAAGCGTTAACGTGTCTATGGTAGTACGCCCTATGCGCAAAATTGTGGGTAAAAACGAGATTATAACCATCGACCATGAACCCTACTACATCAATAACGTCAACTATTACGTACTGAATGACGCCAACCAACTAAACAACAACACGTTGGCAAGCACACTAGATACCACCGTGTATAAAGGCATGACCATACACAGCAACAACAAATTTGTTCGTCCGTCAGCACTTTACAACTGCACTGGTATTGAAAAAGGCAACCTATACACCGACAAAAATACCGAACAAACATACGCCAGATTATCGGCATTGCATATTTTTAAATACCTCAATATTAGCTACCAAGAACGTCCTGATAGCCTTGTTATCATTCCCCAAGCGGCCGTACAAGATAGCTTGATGTACGGAATTGAAAACACCCCTGCAAACGACACCATACGCTACAAACAAGTAGACTGCAACATTACGGTTACCCCCGACAAATTGCAATCGTTTAGTTTTGAAATAGAAGGAACCAACAACGAAGGAGATTTTGGTATTGCAGGCAAGTTTGGTTACAACCACAACAATATTTTTAAAGGTGGCGAAACCTTTAAATTTCAAATAAGGGGCGCCAACGAATCACTTATTGGCAGCCGTTCTATTTGGGATATTAGTACCGAGGCAGGCTTGCAATTCCCTACCTTCTTATTCCCCTTTGTAAAAAAAGAGTTTATCTGGGAAAACACTGCCACTACAGACGTCTACGTTAATTTTAGCTACCAAATTAGAAGCGAATATTCGCGTATCATTGCAGGTGCTGGTATGCGCTACAACTGGCAAACACCTAAAAAAGTGCATCATTCGCTCAACTTGGTCGATTTTAATTACGTATACCTGCCCTTTATATCCGACTCGTTTAAAG
>JAZRBL010000169.1:0-5253 GCA_045635045.1 Candidatus Enterocola sp.
ACTGAATATCGATCGTTGCAAAGATTTGGAATCAAGAGGTCTCATGACCATAGACCATATAACGGGGAAAAGAGTCAAAGAAAATTAGCACGCCCTTTTTTGCAACCATGTTGCAAAGTTTTTGGCTTACTTTTGTAGCAAAACTAAAGGATATGCACGAAATTTTGAATTTGATTAACGCCATGTCGCCCTTTTTGTTGTTGGGCTTTTTGTTGGCTGGTTTGATGCACGTTTTTGTTCCCAATACGTTGTATAGTAGGTATCTGTCTAACAATAATTTTGCGTCTGTATGTTGGGCTGCGCTATTGGGTATTCCCTTACCTTTGTGCTCCTGTGGCGTGATTCCTACAGCCATGTCGCTTAAACGCGAAGGGGCCTCAAAGGGAGCTACGGTTTCCTTTTTGATTGCTACGCCTCAAACAGGTGTTGATTCCATTATAGCTACCTATTCGCTTATGGGGCTTCCTTTTGCCTTGGTGCGCCCTGTTGCGGCATTACTTACAGCCTTGTTTGGAGGAGTATTGGTTAATATTGGAGAAAAAAACAATAGAAGTCGCAAAGCCATAGTGGACGGTAAAGCAAGTGAGATTAGGCCCAATGTTGCGTGCAATAGTACTGAGGGCAAAAAGAATGCCAACTTTTGGCATAAATGCGTAGCCGCACTAAAATACGGTTATGTAGAAATGATGCAGGATATTGGCAAATACCTCATTATTGGGTTAGTGGTTGCTGGTGCAATTACGGTGCTCGTGCCCGATAGCTTTTTTGCTTTGTTTGCCGATAACTCCGTATTAAGCATGTTGCTGGTATTGCTGTTTGCGTTACCCATGTATTTGTGTGCAACGGGTTCTATCCCTATTGCAGTGGCTTTGATGTTAAAGGGATTGAGTCCAGGCGCTGCATTGGTATTGCTAATGGCAGGTCCTGCTGTCAATTTTGCTTCGATGCTGGTGGTGGGTAAAGTGTTAGGTAAAAAAACGTTGGCAATATACTTGCTGTCGGTTATTTTGGGTTCTATGCTTTGTGGGTTGGGCATCGATTATTTGTTGCCACGCAGTTGGTTTGTCATGCCGTGGGCAGAAATGCAACAGATGGTAGAGCATACATATAGTTGGTTGTCGATTAACAGCGTTTGTTCTGTTTTGATGATGGGCTTGTTGATACATGCTTTTGTGCAAAAGTACCGTCATGGACATGATCATGCCTGTAGTTGCTCGCATCATCACGATGCACAAGAAAAATGCACTTGTGCTACCCAACAGGTCAACCAATCATTACTTGTGTTACAAGTAGAAGGAATGCGTTGTAATCATTGCAAAGCCAATGTAGAAAAAGCCTTACAAGCTGTTGCTGGTGTAGAACAAGTGCAAGTGTCGTTAGAGAATAAAACCGTAACGGTTACAGGAAATACATCGTCTAATGAAATTTCCCACGCTATTGAGTCGTTAGGGTTTAAGGTGATGCGAGGGATGTAAATACCTTACCCTTTCAATATTTTTTCTACCACTGCATCGTCAATATTGCTATTTTCGCCTAGCAGGGTGCCGCGTTGTTTAAAACGGCGAACAATTTCGTCCAATACATCGCTACCGATAGAAAGTTCTTCAAATTCGGTGGCAAGGTTTAGCGATTTAAAGAACGCTTTGGTGGCAGCAATGGTGCTGTCTATGCGCTCTGCTTGGCTACCTGCTATAATGCCAAATACACGTTCTCCCAATTGAACAATCTTATCGGCTTTTTGCTGACGCATCACATTCATTAGTCGGGGTAGTACCAACACAAGAGTTTGGCCGTGTGTGGTGCCGGTTAGGGCGGTAATCTCGTGGCCTATCATGTGGGTAGCCCAGTCTTGTGGCACGCCCATGGCTACAAAACCGTTTAGCCCCATGGTAGCGCACATCATAAAGCTGGCCATCGCATCGTAATTGCATTGATTTTCTTTAATTTTTGGCGCAATTTCTAGTAAGGTTTGCAAGATGCCTTCTGCCCAACGGTCCATTAGAGGCGAACAATTGGTGACGGTAAGGTATTGCTCTATTACGTGCACAAAGGTATCGGCTATTCCGCACGATACTTGGAAAGCAGGCAACGTAAAGGTGCTTTCGGGGTCTAAAATAGAGAACACAGGGTAGGTGTTGTAGAAACCATATTTTTCGCCCGTTTGGTTGTTAGAAATTACCGCGCCTTTGTTCATTTCAGAACCAGTAGCTGGCAAGGTCATAACGCTGGCAAAGGGTAGGGTGCCGTTTAGCAAACTGGGGTTTAGTACCAGCTCCCATGCATCGGCTTCTATAACAGCTGCTGCGGCAATTAGTTTTGTGCCGTCTAATACGCTACCGCCGCCTACGGCTAAAATAAAATCAATCTTTTCTTCTTTACAAACTTGTACGGCTTTGCGCAGTGTTTCTACTTTTGGGTTGGGTTCGATACCCCAAAACTCAATGTGGTCAAAGCCTTCTAATGCGGCTTTAACTTGGTTGTACACGCCGTTTGCTTTTACGCTGCCTCCGCCAAAGGTTACTAGGATGCGTTTGCCAGCAGGCAGTTCTTTGGCTAACTTGGCAATTTGCCCTTTGCCAAAAATAAGTTTGGTGGTATTTTGAAAGGTGAAGTTTTTCATCATTATTTATCTGCTTTAATATAATCCAAAATTTGTTCTGCGTGAATTTTTGTTTTGATTTCTTTTGGGGTAAAAATCTTTTCGATAATGCCTTCTTCGTTTACTAAATAGGTGGTGCGAAGTGTGCCAATGGTGCGGCGGCCGCAGGCTACCTTTTCGCCCCAGCAACCCAAGGTTTGCAACAACGTAGTATCTACATCGGCTATTAAAGGAAAATCAAGCCCTTGAGCATCAGCAAATTTCTTTTGCAAGGCTTCTTTGTCTTTGCTTACGCCAATAATTTCATAACCAGCCGCTTGTAACTCTGCTTTGTGTGCTTGCAGCGAACAAGCCTCTGCTGTACAGCCTGGTGTGTTGGCTTTAGGATAACTGTATAGCACTATTTTTTTACCTTGATAATCGCTTGCTTTAATTTCGTTTCCGTTTTGGTCCTTGCCCAAAATTGCTGGAATTTTATCGCCTATGTTCATGTGGGTGGTTGTTTAATGGTTTACTTTACAAAGGTTGCAATTATTTTTCAAATTGTAGATTAAAGTTCTTTAAAAAGCATATCTTTGTTTATAATTATCGTTTTTTAAAAAGATCATTTAATCTAGTACAAACCATGTTTAGCTCGTACAAATTTATATTATGATTCCGCCCGATATACATAATTCTACTGCCGATGAAAGACGTAATTACGTGCTGTTGCAATGGGAGTGCCAGAACAATTGCGAGGCTTGTGGGCGTTGTAAAATATTAAAGGGCATGGATGCCGAAACCCTGTATGCCGATTACATTGATGGCAAACGCAGCTATATAGACATCACCCTAGAACATAGGAAGAAATACTAAAGGCCTTTAAAAAATGCTAATGAACGATTGCTCTATGCGCAAAAATGCCTATTTTTACTTTGTAACAATCAAATAATAGATAAAGAAACAATTAAAATTTGAACAATATGGAAACAAAAGAAAAAGTATTGGCCGCTATGAAAGAAGCTGGCGAACCCCTAAACGCAGGTAAAATTGCCGAACTTACTGGCATTGATCGCAAAGAAGTAGACAAAGCCATGAAAGCGTTAAAAGAAGAAGGCGCTATTGTATCGCCCGTGCGTTGCAAATGGGCTCCTGCCGAGTAAACTAACGTCAAAACAATCAATAAAATAGGCTAATTCTAAAATTAGCCTATTTTTTTTACGCCTGTACCATGTTTTGGTACAGATGTATTGTAACTTTGCTGTTAGATTAATCTTTATTTTAATCATTTAATTTTTACAAGCTCCCAATCACAAGATTTTGTGATTTATGTGGCTTATAGTTGATAGAAATTCTTAAATTTGTGTAATTGAAATAAAAGTATAGGGAAAAGGAAGCATTTGTATTCTTTTGGAGACCAAATCAATTAGAGCATATCAAAGTATCAGAAGAAATATTAAACAAGATACTATAATATTTCAAAATTAAATAGTTATGTCAAAGTTAAATGTAGATCAGAAGTCTGTTAAGGATCTCTTTCAGAATAACAAAGCAGATTTCTTAATACCAGATTATCAACGCCCTTATGCATGGGAAGATAAGGAGTGTCAAACGTTATGGGATGATATCTTTGCTTTTGCATTTCCAGATGACGATTACGAAAAGTTTGATGGTAGTAAGGATGAATATTTTTTAGGACCAATTGTTACATTCCGCAATGCCGAGGGTAAACTAGAGGTAATTGATGGCCAACAAAGACTTACCACCTTGATGTTGCTTTTGCGTGCATTCTACAGTATGTTTGACAATATGAAGGATGCAAACTCTGTTAAGACGCGTGAGAATATTGCTAGGTGTATTTGGAAAACAGATGAGTTTGGAAGCCCTGATATGAATTTTTTAAAGATTGACTCTCAGGTAGCAACTGATAAAGATAAAGATGAATTTCTGTCAATTCTTAAGACAGGGTCGGTTACTTCAGAGCAGAAAAGTAACTACGCAGATAACTATCGTTTCTTTCAAAAAGAAATTGAAAAGTTTTTAAAGCAATATCCTAGTTATTTCCCTTATCTACCAATACGCATATTAAATAATTGTATTCTACTTCCTATTGAAGCAGAGTCTCAGGATACTGCTCTTAGAATATTCTCTACCCTGAATGACAGAGGTAAACCACTTTCTGATTCAGATATCTTTAAAGCTCAGTTCTATAAATTCTATAGTAAACAGGGTAAAAAGGATGAATTTATTAGTCAATGGAAAGAGTTAGAAGAACTTACTGAGAAAATTTTCCATCCAATATCTGGAACACCAATGGATGAGCTCTTTACCCGTTATATGTACTATGAACGAGCTGTAAAAGAGATTAAGAGTTCAACAACAGAGGCCTTGCGCAAATTTTATGAGCGAGATGGTTACAAGTTATTGCAGTCAATAGAAACCTTTGAGAATCTTAAATTATTGGCAGCATTTTGGGATGACGTTTCTAATCAAAACAAAGAACGGTTTTCTGAGAAGGTGTTACGTAGATTATTCGTTTTGAATTATGCACCTAACGGTATGTGGACCTATTTTACATCTGTGTATTTTATGTATAATAAAGATGCTGAAGGTGGTTTAGATGATGACAAATTTTATACGTTCCTTTGTAAAACAACAGCATTTGTGTGGGCTTA
>JAZRBL010000170.1:0-10873 GCA_045635045.1 Candidatus Enterocola sp.
CGACCACGCACGTGCTATCGACACCATTTTCCACAACGGTAAATTGGGCGAAACTTATAACATTGGCGGACACAACGAATGGACCAACATCGATTTGATTCGTTTGCTTTGCCGCATTATGGACAAAAAATTGGGTCGCGAAGAAGGTACCTCAGAAAAACTAATCACCTTTGTTACCGACCGCGCTGGACACGACTTGCGTTACGCCATCGACCCCACTAAATTGGGCACCGAACTAGGCTGGAAGCCATCGCTTCAATTTGCCGAAGGGCTTGAAAAAACCGTCGACTGGTACCTAGAAAACGAAGAATGGTTGGAACATGTTACCAGTGGTAATTACCAAAAATATTACGAAAAACAATACGCAAATCGTTAATCAAATGCATCATTTTGTAGCATAAATGTAACATCTCACCCGTTGCCGAATAGAATCCGGTAACGGGTGACGTGTTTTATCTACTTATGGTTAATTTGTTAAAAATTTACGCTTTATAATTTTAAAACAAGCAGAAAAAAGCGTAAATTTGCGCGTTACAAAATTCACAGAAGATTATAGAAAAATTCTACTAATATTTTTTATTGTATGAAAAAGCATAATTTTAACGCAGGACCCTCTATCCTTCCACAAGAAGTGATTCAAAAAACAGCAGAAGCTGTATTGAATTTTGAAGGTGACGGTTTATCAATCTTGGAAATTAGCCACCGTGCTAAAAATTTCCAACCAGTAGTTGACGAAGCTGTAGCTTTGTTCAAAGAACTTTTGAATATTCCAGATAACTACTCCGTTGTGTTCTTGGGTGGTGGTGCTAGCCTACAATTCTGCATGGTTCCTTACAACTTCCTTGAAACCAAAGCAGCTTACCTAAACACTGGCGTATGGGCTAAAAAAGCCATGAAAGAAGCCAAAGGTTTTGGTGAAGTAGTAGAAGTTGCTTCTTCGGCCGACGCTAATTACACCTTTATTCCTAAAGATTATACCATTCCTGCTGACGCTGATTATTTCCACATCACTACCAACAACACCATTTATGGTACCGAGTTGCTAGAAGATTTGGATTCTCCAGTTCCTGTTATTGCAGACATGTCGTCAGACATTTTCTCGCGTCCTATTGACGTTACCAAATACGGTATGATTTACGGTGGCGCACAAAAAAATCTTGCTCCTGCAGGTGTTACCTTTATGATTATTCGTAACGACCTTTTGGGCAAAGTTAGCCGCTACATTCCTACCATGTTGAACTACCAAACACACATCGACAACGGTTCTATGTTCAACACTCCTCCTGTACTTCCTATCTTCACTGCCCTACAAACCCTTAAATGGATCAAAGCTAACGGTGGTGTTGCTGAAATGGAAAAACGTAACATTGCAAAAGCAGAATTGCTTTACAACGCTATCGACAACAGCAAAATGTTTGTTGGTACCGCTAACAAAGAAGACCGTTCTCGCATGAACATCTGCTTCGTAATGAAAGACGAATACAAACACCTAGAAGCAGACTTTATGAAATTTGCTGCCGAAAAAGGTATGGTAGGTATCAAAGGTCACCGTTTGGTAGGTGGTTTCCGTGCTTCTACTTACAACGCGCTTCCTATTGAAAGCGTTCAAGCATTGGTAGACTGCATGGCAGAATTTGAAAAACAAAACGCATAAATATGAAAGTTTTAGTTGCAACCGAAAAACCGTTTGCTAAAGTAGCCATTGACGGTATTAAAAACGTAATTGACGAAGCAGGTTACGAACTTGCTTTGCTAGAAAAATACACCGATAAAGCACAATTGTTAGAAGCTGTTGCCGATGCCGACGCTATCATTATCCGTAGCGATATTGTGGATGCAGAAGTTTTGGCCGCTGCTAAAAACCTAAAAATTGTAGTACGTGCTGGTGCTGGCTACGATAACGTAGACCTAGCTGCTGCTACTGCTGCTGGTGTATGTGTTATGAACACTCCTGGTCAAAATGCAAATGCTGTTGCCGAATTGGCGCTAGGTATGATGGTTTACGGCGTTCGTAACCTTTACAACGGTACTTCTGGTACCGAATTGATGGGCAAAAAATTGGGTATCCACGCTTACGGTAACGTAGGCCGTAACGTAGCTCGCATTGCCAAAGGTTTTGGCATGGAAATTTACGCTTACGATGCTTTCTGCCCAAAAGAAGTAATTGAAAAAGACGGCGTTATTGCCCTTAACTCTGTAGAAGAATTGTACAGCACTTGCCAAGTGGTATCGTTGCACATTCCTGCTACTGCAGAAACCAAAAACTCTATCAATTACGAATTGTTGAACAAAATGCCTAAAGGCGCTATGTTGGTAAACACCGCTCGTAAAGAGGTTATCAACGAAGCAGAAGTTATCAAATTGATGGAAGAAAGAGCCGATTTCCGTTACATGACAGACATTATGCCTGCTGCTAACGCAGAATTTGCCGAAAAATTTGCTGGTCGCTACTTTGCTACTCCTAAAAAAATGGGTGCTCAAACAGCCGAAGCAAACATCAATGCTGGTATCGCTGCTGCTAACCAAATTGTTGGTTTCTTGCGCGACGGCATCAACAAATTCCAAGTAAACAAATAATTGTCGATAGTTACTTATCGATAGTCATAAAAAATCTCGAACATTAGTTCGAGATTTTTTTCTTATACGACGTACTCCACATTGGTTATATCAAGGCGTAGCCAAAGTAGGGACGCACGGTTCGTGCGTCCGTGCTACCAATACACTACAGGGCACAAATCTTTCTTTTTAGTAGGCATGGTGTAAATAAGCGATATTTCGTTGCTCCAAGAACCGTTTTGTCTGTCGGAAGTAAACAAATCGAACACGTAATACAGTTGGAAACCTTTGTAATAAGCACCCGCTGTAAACGATACGGTATGTACTTGGTCAATATCGGTTTTGTACGACACCCCTATAATAACCGGCTGATAACAAATACCGGCCCCTATGTAAGCCTGTTTAAAATTGGCTTGTTGCTGGTACGAGGCATTGGCAAAGAAATAATTATCAGAGAATCCTTGGCTTTTTAAGCCATGATTCAACTTTAAATCTTGCACAAAACCTATTTGACCTACGTATTTACGGGGCAAATATTGCGTATTGGGAACAAAACCATTGTCGGGCTCTGCTAAGTGGTACACAGCAAACCCTAGCATTAATTTGTGCTCAAACACATAACTTACCCCAACCGAAAAATCGAACAAGCTTTTGCTTTGGTTTTCCCATCCTTCGGCACTAGAAGGCAACTGATTGCCCGTTGCAGGGTCGTACTGATCGCCAAAGGTAAGGCCATTTACGTTTAATTGGTTCAAAAAACAAGTGGCTTGCAAACCCAATCGAATAAAATGCTTATCGGCCAAGCGAAAGGTGTGCGCATACAGCGCATCAAACTCGTGTACGCCGTAAACAGCCGAATGCTGGTCGTACGAATACGATGCCCCTACCGAACACATTTGTTTGTATACATTTTGGTCGTACGATACGCGTACCGTATGGTAATTGTTGCTCAACATGGGCCATTGCATGCGGTAGTTAATGCCCAAACGCATGGTGTTAGCCGCACCTACCGACGAGGGGTTCAAACTAAAAGGCACCACATTGTGGTTATTAAGCGAATAATCTTGGGCACACAAGGTTGTGGCACCTACAAGTAAACTAACTATCCAAATTGCTATACGTTTCATCTTTCTCTCCTCCTCTATTTAACAATGGATACTTGACCTTTTATCATGGATTCGCGTGGCACATCGTTTACCAACGCTGTATAATGCGCTACCCAACCGTACACGCCCCACGGACAAGGTTTGCCCTGATAGGTACCATCCCAGGAATCGGTGGGCAATTTCCCTTCAAACACCACTTCGCCTAGTCGGTTGTAAATGTAATAATCTAAGGTACTTAGGTTTTGCGTGCCGTAAAATTGGAACACATCGTTCAAGCCATCGCCATTGGGTGTAAAGGCAGTGGGCGCCCAAATGTCTTTCCAAATTTTAATTTCGCTCTCGCCTCTAAATACACAACCGTATTGATCTACGGCTATAACCGAAACCATAAATGGATTAGAAAAATTATCGATGTTGTAGGTATAAACCGTATCGGCCGTTTGCAGAACATCCGATCCGTCGCCCATGTCCCAATACCATTTTGTAGGAGACGATGGCTGTACACCTGTAATGTGCACGTTGCTGCTACCCATCTCTACCCAGGTAGGACTTACCTGAAACTCAAACTCGGGCACAGGCAAACGATTTAACATGATTTGTGTTGTAGAACTACAAGAAAACTCGTTGGTACCTTTAACGGTAATCAGAACGGGTTCGTCGTACAAAACATCCAAACGGTCCGATTGATGAAACTCAAGGCCCTCGATGGCAGGAACGGCACTCCATTGATAGGTCAGAGCCCCTTCTGCCACCAATACCACCGAGTCGGGTTTAGTAGGACAGGCCACCTCTTTGGCCACGTGCAACGTTACTTGATTGGGGTGAAACACCGTTACTGGAATGTCTACCACATTCGACAAACATCCATCGGCCGATACTCCCCTAACCGAATAGGTTTTATCTGATGTGGGCGATACAACCAACGTACCCAAGGTTTCGGTTGTATTGGTCCATAAATAGCTATCGGCACCGGTTACTTGCAACGTAGCTTCTTGGCCCTCGCAAATGGTTACCTGAGGCACCACAGCACTAATGGTAGGCGCAGTTAAGGTTTTTAAATCTACTACCACAGGCTCCGATTCACATTGTTCAATTTTTCCTACCAACGTTACGTGATGATTTCTGTCGGATGGAGCGGTAAAAGTAGCACCTTCTGTAGTGCCGTTCCACACATAAGATTCTGCACCGTGCGCCAACAACTCAAAGGGTTCCGAATCAAAACAACGTTCGGTTGCTCCATCAACCGTAACAACAGGAATATCGGCTACACGAAACGATACCAAAGCACTGTTATCACAACCATGTTCGTTGAATCCCACCACATTGAAGTTCTGATTTTGTTGTACATTGCGCAATACCACCTCGTTTCCAGCAAACTGAGTTAGTTCATCGTGCACCCATTCATAACTTTGCGCACCCGTTACCTTAATAACAGCATCACTCCCCTTGCAAACAACAGCAGGTACATCTACCGACAAAGTAGGCACATCGTACACATCTATATTATGGGTTGCAAACACTTTACAACCATGGGAATCTTTTGCATCCACACGATACGTAGAGGGCACACTGGGCGTTACCACTACATTGGGCGATCCATCTGCATGAGGTACATTCCAGGTTATCTCACTCCAACCAGTACCATCTAAAGTCAAGGCAACATCCTTGTTGGGACAAACCTTATCATCGCCCAAAATACGAATCGGATCCTTATCGAACAAACTCACTGTCAACTCATTTTGATACGTACAACCCCGCACATCGGTAACCGTTACGGTATAGGTTTGAGGTTCTGTAGGCGTTGTTACCAGCAAAGAAGATTCGGGGAAAGTTTGTCCTGCAACCGAACTGCTCCAGGTTACACGACTACCCGATTCCACATTTTTAACCTTGAGTTGCAGTTCATCTCCTTTACACATTTCTGGTGTACCTTCTATCACTAAATCGGGAAAATATGGTACGGTAACGGGTATGGTTGCTGATTTTACACAACCATTTTTCGTTGTGGTAGTTAAGGTAACATCATGCTGACCATAGGTTTGGAACGAATGCGTAATGTCTTCTCCTGTCAGTTGCGCTTCTCCAGTATCCCATAACCACCCTACAATTACATCATCTTGCACCGTAGAGGTAGATGTAAAGTTAACCTTGCCAGCACAGTCGGTTGTATAAGTAAAAGAAGGGGCTACATCCACCAACGTCAATTTTGTTTTTAGTTCGATGGCGGCACATCCTAATTCGTCCGATACCACACAACTGTATTCCACATCGGGGCGAATCTCTTCTGCTGGAATAGTAACAATGTTTGGATGAGCTGGATCGGATGTAATGGGGAAATTATCGCTTCTAGACCATCTATACGAGGCAAAACCCGCTGGCGCCACTATTTGCGCATCTTCACCCTTACAGGCTTTTGCTGTTAACGACAAGTCCATGGCCTCTGCCCTAAAATAACCGTAAGCTTCGTGCCCACCGGCTACAGGCTTACCATCTATGCGCACCAAACAATCGTGCACAATTACCGTAATGTACACGCGGCTGCCTACATAGTTGCGTAAATCTACCAAAACCGATGTCCAAGGTTGGTACATGTACTCTCCAGGGGTGGTACTGGCCGATGCTCTACAAGGCGAAGTGGCTCTTTCTAGGGTAGAAGCTTCGTCGTCGTTCACAACGGTTTCGTAAGACGAACAAGCAGGGATGATTAGGGTTCCATCGGGTTTTACTACCTTTATATGAACCGAGAAAAAGGGACGTTCAACCCCCACATGCTCCCCTCCCTCATCGGGAATGTGCAAAACAGAAGCAAAGCGGTATTTTAATACAGAGGTAGCAGGTGTAATTTGGTAATCGTATTCTAGCTTTTCGGCAGCCGCTTTTGGATACCTCAAGTTGCCAGCCGCCCCTACCATTCCTTCGGTCATCAAAGGTCGGCCAATGCAGGCCACATTTTTACCGGGATCTGGATTGGTATACAAGGCATCGCATTGCAAAATAGGATCGAGTGTATTCACATCGCCCAAAAAATCGATGCGATTGTTTTCTGCGGTTTCGCCAATGGTTTCTGTCCAATCGTAGCTATACGTTTTGTGAGGGTCTTGAACATTGGCATCGTCGCATACAAATGTGCCTAAGGTTCTTTTCCAACCGGTAAAATTATTCATAGAAAAATCAAGGTTGGGGGCATCGAGTGCAGCGGTTTGCGCACTAAGCAAGGCTGCACAGCACAAGGATGCTATGATAGTGATGATTTTTTTCATAGACAATAAGTCTTGATATAAGGTATTACAAAGTTAACAAAAATTTAGCAATCGGCACGACAATAACCCTTGATAAGAACCTAGAAGGTGCTTTTTAACATTTGCGCATTTTTTTAGGCTTTTTGGGTGGATATTTTTGCAAATGTTTGCATTTTACTGGAATAATCGCTTACTTTGCGAAGCTTATTTGCTAACCTTATTAGTTACTCACCTCTAAAACAGATTGCCTATTGATTAGAACGTTACCCAATTTGTAACAAACACATACATGGTAACATTTGAACAAATGTCCGACATTCAACTCATAGAGTTGTACAAATCGGGCAACAATCAGGCATTTGAGGCGCTGCTACATCGCCACAAAAATTATATCTACTCGCACATTTACGCCATTATTAAAGATGAAGATGCCAGCAATGACATCTTTCAAGATACGTTTGTGCGCATCATTACCTGCATCCAGCAAAACAACTATACCGATACCGGCAAATTCAGGTACTGGGCTACACGCATTGCCCACAACATGGTAATAGACTTTGTGCGCAGCAATGCCCAATCGGATTTGGTACTGGTAGACCCTACCGATTACGTCTACCTAAACAACGAAATGTACAGCGATCGTCCCATCGAAGACGAAATCATAGAACAGCAAGACCAAAACAAACTACACTTGCTCTATTTGCAACTACCCGATAATCAACGCGATATTGTACGTATGCGCTTTTACGAAAACATGTCGTTCAAAGAAATTTCAGAACGCACAGGCGTTAGCATCAACACCTCGCTGGGTCGTATGCGCTATGCCCTACTCAACATGCGTCGCATGATAAAAGAAAGAGAAATTGCATAAGCTGCACAATAAAAACACCATAGGCAACGTTATAATAGTAAAAATACCGTTTGCCTATGAAGATTTATACACAAACCTTTCCTAAACCTAATAAACAACCATCTAACCTTGCCATCGATACGCAAGGACCACGGCAAAGCACACTAGATGCCATTATGGCCTTTGCCAGAACGTTCAACCCACCCCGCTAAGAGGTGGGTTTTTCGTTTTTTATTGCTAATTTTGCAGCCGATATTTTAGACCATCGATAATGAAAAACAAGTTAACCCTATTGGGACATTTCGCCTGCCTTATGGCGTATGCTATCTTTGGATTCAACATCATTGTATGCAAAGATTTAACCAGCGGTCAGTTGCTATCGCCACTTACCATTTTTTGCTTGCGAGCAATGGGTGCGGGAGCAATGTTTTGGCTTATTTCGTTGTTTCTTCCCAAAGAGAGGGTCGATAAAAAGGACTTTTTAAAGATATTTGCTGCCTCGATGTTGGGATTTTTTGTATGCCAACTTTCGTTTTTGGCTGGCATTCCATACATCACGCCCATGGATTGCTCCATCTTGGCATCGCTATCGCCCATTTATACCATGGGCATTGCCGCCGTTGCCCTAAAAGAACCCATTACATGGAAAAAGGCAGGCGGGGTTGCCATTAGTTTTATCGGCATTATTTACCTTATTCTTAACAATGTAACAGGCACAGGCGTGGCACAAACCACCCCTTTTGGCATTGTTATGCTGCTTATCAATTCGCTTAGTTTTTCGCTGTATTTGGGCATTTTCAAACCCCTTATTGGCAAATATTCGGTGGTTACCTTTATGAAATGGATCTTTTTATTTGCCTTTGCCGTATCGTTCCCATTTTCGGCCACCGAAATTGTATCGACCCAATGGAGCACCTTTCCTAGCGTACAACTAGCCGAGTTGGCCTACCTTATTATATGTGCCACCTTTATTACTTACACCCTTATCCCTTTTGGTCAAAAACACATCCGCCCCACGTTGGTAAGCATGTACAGTTACGTACAACCCATTATTGCCATTGCCATTAGCATTTATATTGGTATGGATACCCTTACTTGGCAAAAAGTATTGGCGGCCATGATGGTATTTGGCGGGGTAATTATTGTAAGCTACAGCAAAAGCAAAGTAGAAAGGCATTAAACGGAATAAAAAATAGCACTAGTCCTTCTCGGTGACTGATCCTGTCGCCCCCACCCCAGCACGCCCGCAGGGTGTGCAACCGAGCAAAGCGAGTAAAACACCTCAACAAACTATACTCATTTGAAGTAATAAAAATAGAGTTGCTTGATTCTGAAACATCAAACAACTCTATTTTGGTCCCTAGTGGTCCTAACTCGCAAGGAGGGTTGAACACTAGCGTGGCAAATATACTACAAAACGTTGAAAAATCATACGATAAAGGAAAATTATTGCTGGAAGAGTCTAAAAAAAGCGATGCTTGGGACTCATACACTACAATGCTTTTAATGCGAAGGCTTCTGAATAGTCAATAGGTAGAATACTGCCAACATAGTTTAACCATGCATCTTCGGAGTGACTTAGTTCTGATAATTGATTTGCTGTAAGAGAACCAAGTTTACTCACTATATCATTTAATAGATTAAGTTCTTCTGCAGAAAAAGTACTCATATCTGGTTGCAAAGAAGACACTAATTGTTCTCCAGAATTACCAGAGGGGAAAGAAATAATCTCACTTTCAATATCTTCCATACTTCCATAAAGTATATTCCAATTAAATGGAACTGGTCCGTATTGAATAGCCTTATATGCCAGTCCTGTCATGCCATATCCCAATGTCTTATAAGCATAAAAGTCTGTATAGAACAACAATTTGTTCATTTTAGTGCTAAACACCCCACCCAATCTATCGATGTAATACAGCATAATATTCTTTACATGACTAATAGAAACAGGAGCATAACCATTTATAATAGACCTTTTAGGCATCTTATATGCAGAACTAACATATGCAGTCTTTTTCATTGCTCCCTCTATCTTGTCATAGATTTTAGAAAGTTCTTGTTGGGTAAATTGGCTCTCAGAATTTTGTACGTAAGTAATGAAAACAGACGGATTCATAATGCTTCTAAGCGTTTTACCAATGGCTTCACTTGGCACTTCGCCGTTTTCGTATAAACGATATTGATTAGCCCCAAAACCCAAAATAACAGACATTTTAGATGCAGACAAACCATACATTTCTCTAATTGCCTTTATCTCATCTGGAAATGGAATACCATATTTACTGCGATAGCGGTTATAAACTTGGTTTATATTTATGGTATCCAACTCTGTAGTAGTAAACTGCTCCCCACTATCCACACAAACATAAAACAGAGCAGTATATTCAAACTTCTCCTTACGATAAGTAAGTTCTCTCCTCTCGTGAGAAAACTTAACCTCACCCCCTGTAAACGGACTAATCACTGTGTTCATGGTTGTATATTTTTAAATGGATAACTCATTTTATATTCTGCTTTATGAAATGATATGCAGATAGTTTTATTATTAGGAAGTCCCAACGATATTTTTATATAAACTTCATTCCCTTTTACATCTTTGCCAAACACCCATAAATCGCCCATTTTATTTAATGTATCAACAATAGGTCCAGAAGAATAATCTTCTACTTGAATAGTTTTTATAACAGCTACCCTATCGTTGGGTGTAATATTTAATTCTGCCAAGGTTTGAAGATTTTTACCCCTATCATCTCTAAAAACAATGTCATAAATCTTCAGTTTTTCATGAAATTGATTTAAGAATTTTTCTACATCATTTTTTGTAGCCATAGCAATGGGATTAAACTACTGCAAATATAAAGCAATTAGTTGAAATAAGCAAGAAATTAAGGATATATTCAACGATAACGTTGAATATATAGCTCATTCAAAACTATTTGGTATATAAAATTGTTTTAATCCTTTTTTTATAAACTCTACTTTTTGATTTTCATGTAACATAGACTCTATTCTCTCCTTTATATCTTCAAAGTGTGGGTCTTGTATATATACTCTTTTGAGCGACGGCATATTTGAGATAGTATTTCTATCTATTTTATCATTAACATAAGGAAATGAAT
>JAZRBL010000171.1:0-5928 GCA_045635045.1 Candidatus Enterocola sp.
TCTGCAGCCATAGCAGCTGAGTGAGTCATACCAGAGCAACCAATAGTTTCTACTAATGCTTCTTCAATGATACCTTCTTTTACATTTAATGTAAGTTTACAAGCACCTTGTTGAGGAGCACACCAACCAATACCGTGTGTAAGACCTGAAATATCTTTAATTTCTTTCGATTTTACCCATTTGCCTTCTTCTGGAATGGGAGCAGGACCATGGTTAGGACCTTTTTTTACAACACACATGTGTTCTACTTCGTGTGAATAAACCATACTGTAAAATTTATAGATTAATAATGTAATATTTTTTGTTTAGGCGATTAGTCGGAGCATATGCTCCAATAAGCGTACAAATTTAGTGATAAAAAATAAAAATGCAAAATTTCTAATACGCATATCGCTTAATAATATTGTACGCCTCGTGCAGTCCTAGCTCTCCGGCCTTGCTTAAATCTTTGCGACCCGCCTCTTTGTTGCCTTGGTAAATGTAAATGAGGCCACGGTTGTAGTAGGCTTCGGCAAAGTCTGCATAGGTGTCGATGCATTGGGTAAAATAAGCAATGGCGTCGGTGTACTTTTCTTGTAAGATATAAATGTAACCGATGTTGTAGACGGCGTAAATAAGTTTAGGATCCAATTGTAGGGCCATGTACAAATCGTTAATGGCCAACATGCAAATGGCTGTAGTAAGCCCATCTTTAGACACTTCGGCCTCTTTGATGCGTGCGTTGGCACGGTTAAAATACGCCAAAACGTTGCTAGGGTAGTGCTTAATGACGCAATCAAAGTCGGTAATGGCACTGTCAAAGTCTTCTACTTGGGTTAGGCAGTAGCCGCGTAACATCAAAGTAGACTGATGCGCAGGGTTGGTTTGCAATTGTTGGGTGCAACGCTCTATGGTATTAAAATACGTGCTCACGTCGGCGGCCTTTTTGGCTCTTTGAACGGTACAGAACTCTAAATCGCTTCCCGTTAGTTTGTTGTAGTTGTCTAATTGGGCATTGTATAACGATTGTCGCTGAATTTGAACATCTTCGTTAGGAACGCCAATGATAAAATTAGACAGGGGTGCAATGGCAATGTCTTTGTTTTGTACTTGCCCGCGAATATCGCTTTCGTAGCGATCCTTTTTTTGCGCGTTCAGTTGGTGTATAATGGCGCGAGCTTGTGCATTGGGCTCAAGTTCCTTTTCTCTAGATGTTTTGGGCGCGCGTTTGCCACTGCGAATATCGTTCTCAATTTGCATGGCAAGGTATTCGTCCTTATCGGCTCCTGTTTTATCGCGCATTTTACGCTTGGCTTGGCTTCTGCCATAGTAGGCGGGCGTAAAATCGGGATATTGTTGCAGAATGATGGTATAATCGTTTATGGCACCCTTGTAGTCGCCTACTTGTGCACTCAAAATAGCGCGTTGTAGGTAAGCGTTGTAGTTGTTGGGGTCTAAAGCTAGGCAGGTGCTAAAATCGTCTATCGCTCGGTTGTCGTCGCCCACATTGGCACGCAACAACCCACGGTTAAAATACGATAGCGCGTTTTTATTGTCGATGTCGATGGCGGTATCAAAATCGTTCATGGCGCCCCGTAGGTTGTTCATCTTCATTTTGATGATGGCGCGGTTGCCGTAGTAATCGGCACGATAGGTGTTTAGTTGGATGGCCTTGTCTAGGTCCGATAGCCCCTCTTGGTTTTTTCCTTGTTCGTAGCGAATCATGCCACGTAGGGCGTAGGCCAAATCGGCACTTTTGTTGTACAAAATGGCGGTGTCCAAGTTGGCTACTGCTTGCAATGTATCCAATTTTTGCAGTTGAATTTGTGCCCTCAGTAAATACCCCTCTGTGTACCGAGGGTATTCCTTAGTCATAGAATCGCATACGCTTAGTGCCTGGTCAGTTTGCTCCAAACGGATTAAGTTCTCAATCCATAAATTGGTGGTACCAATGTTGTTAGGCTCAAATTCAAGCGATTTTTTTAAATCTTCGGTCGATTTTTCCAATTCGCCAATTTGTCGGTAGGCATATCCACGACAATAGTAAACTTTGGGCAAAAATGGATTGATGTTGAGGGCCTCGTTGCAGTCTTCTATGGCGCCTCTGTAGTCTTCTAAACTGAGTTTGGCGTAAGCTCGGTATAGGTAAGGGTCGGTAAGGTGGGGTTTGGCCTTAATTACTTGGTTAAAGTACTGAATAGCCACCACGTAATCTTCAAAATACAAGGCGTTGCGACCTATGTCGATAAGTCGCTGTGTATTAATTTGTGCCATTCCCACCACCGAGAACAGCACAAACACTATGGTTGATATGATACGTTTACAGTAACGCAAATTCAAACACCTCTTCTACATTTTTTACGTAGTGGAAAGTAAGTCCTTTTAGGTAGATGTCTTTAATTTCGTCTATGTTTTTGCGGTTTTGGTAGCAAAGCATAATGTCGGTAACTCCTGCACGTTTGGCTGCTAAAATCTTTTCCTTGATACCTCCAACGGGTAATACTTTGCCGTGTAGGGTAATTTCGCCCGTCATGGCCAAGTTTTTGCGCACCTTGCGGCCAGTAATAGCCGATAGCAAACTGGTAGCGATGGTAATACCTGCCGATGGACCATCTTTTGGTATGGCACCCTCGGGTACGTGTATGTGAATGTTGTGGGTTTCAAAGAAATCGGGAGCAACGCCCAACTGTGTTTGGTGTGCACGGATGTATTCCAAACCAAGGGTAGCCGATTCTTTCATTACATCGCCCAAGTTACCGGTAAGGGTTAGCTTGTCGCCTTTGCCCTTGCTTAAACTGGTTTCGATTTCTAAAATTTCGCCACCTACCGATGTCCATGCCAAACCAGTTACAATGCCAATTTCTTCTTTTTTGCTTTGTTCCGATGCATCAAAAGGAGCTACGCCCAAATAGTCGTACAAATCGGCGGGTTGTAGGGTAGCGCTAAAGGTATCGTCCATGGCCAATTTACGTGCCGATTTGCGCGCAATTTTTGCTAGCAATTTGTCCAAACCACGCACGCCCGATTCGCGGGTATAGCCCTCAATAATGGCACGGATGGTCTTTTTAGGAATTTGCACCGCTTTGGCAGGAATACCATGGTTTTCCCATTGTTTAGGAATAAGGTGCTTGGTAGCAATTTCTATTTTTTCTTCTACAATGTATCCGCTAATGTTGATTAGCTCCATACGGTCCAACAAAGGACGCGATACGGTGCTAAGGTCGTTGGCCGTAGCAATAAACAATACTTTCGATAGGTCAAAATCGATGTCGATAAAGTTATCGTGGAAAGCACCGTTTTGTTCGGGGTCTAACACCTCTAGCAATGCCGACGATGGGTCGCCTTTAAAATCGCTGCCTATTTTGTCAATCTCGTCCAAAATAAACACCGGGTTAGACGATCCTGCTTTTTCCAAGCTTTGAATAATACGACCGGGTAGGGCGCCTAGGTAGGTTCTGCGGTGACCACGAATTTCCGATTCGTCGTGCAAACCACCCAACGAAATGCGCGCATATTTACGACCCAAGGCTTCGGCAACCGATTTACCCAAAGAGGTTTTACCCACCCCAGGAGGGCCGTACAAGCAGATAATGGGCGATTTCAAATCGCCTTTTAGTTTCAAAACCGCCAAGTGTTCCAAAATGCGTTCTTTTACATCGTCCAAACCAAAATGGTCTTTGTTCAGTACGCGCTCGGCTGTTTTTAGGTTAAAGTTATCTTTGGTATATTCGTTCCAAGGTAGGTTTACCAAGGTTTGAACATAATTCATTTGAATGGAATAATCGGGCGAGTGGGTAGCCATGCCTTCTAATTTGGCAATTTCTTTTTCTACCTGCACTTTTACCGCTTCGCTCCACTTTTTGGTGGCTGCTTTTTGGCGCAATTGGCTCAAATCTTGCTCTTGCACCGATCCACCCAATTCTTTTTGAATGGTTTTAATTTGTTGCTGCAAGAAGTATTCGCGTTGTTGCTTGTCGATGTTCTCCATGGCTTGCGACTGGATAGACGACTTAATTTCCAACATTTGCGATTCTTGGGTTAGCATTTTTAGTAGCAGGTAAGCACGTTCTTCAATGTGTCCAATCTCTAGCAATTGCTGACGTTCTTCTAATGCTAAACCAATGTTTGCAGCTATAAAGTTGATGATGTATTGTTCTTTTTCGATGTTTCTAATGGCAAACAACAAGTCTTGTGGCATGTTGCCCGACATACGAATCATGCGCATGGCCAAATCTTTAATGGCCTCAACCAATGCGGTAAAGTTTTTTGATTTAGGAACTTTGGTAATTTCTTTACGTAGCTCAACCGATGCTGTAATGTAAGGTGTTTCGCTTACTATCTCGTTGATAGTAAACGACTTTCTTCCCCTTAAAATAACGGTAGTAGTGCCATCGGGCATTTCTAAAATGCGCACAATTTGAGCTACCGTGCCTACTTTGAATAGGTCGTGTTGTTTGGGGTCGTCGGTATTTTTGTCAATTTGAGCAACCGTACCAATGGCGCGGTTTTTTTTATACATTTCGCGTACCAAACGAAGCGATTTTTTGCGACCTACCACCACAGGCATCATTACGCCAGGAAATAGTACCATGTTGCGCAAGGCCAAGATAGGCAATAGTTTATCGTCCGATAGTTGGTACGAATCGTCTTCGCTCTCTTCGGCTATAATGGGAATAAACCCCGCATCGTCCATCCCTTCGCCAATAGCTCCTATAATGAGTTGATTGTGTTTGGGTTTCATTAGATAGACGATTCAAATTGTTTTAAGAAACGAACATCGTTTTCTGAGAACATACGCAAGTCTTTGCATTGGTATTTAAGGTTGGCAATACGCTCAACACCCATACCAAAGGCATAACCGCTGTACACTTTTGAGTCAATGCCACATGCTTCCAAAACATTGGGGTCTACCATACCACAACCCAAAATTTCTACCCAACCGGTGTGTTTGCAGAAGGGGCATCCTTCGCCACCGCATAGGTTACAAGAAATATCCATTTCGGCGCTGGGCTCGGTAAAGGGGAAATACGAAGGACGTAAACGAATTTGGGTAGATTCGCCAAACATTTCTTTAGCAAAATAAAGAAGGGCTTGTTTTAAGTCGGCAAACGACACGTTTTTGTCGATGTAAAGGCCTTCTACTTGGTGAAAGAAGCAGTGTGCACGGTACGAAATAGCCTCGTTGCGGTATACGCGACCAGGGCACAAAACGCGAATAGGAGGTTCTTGTGTAGACATTACGTGCGACTGTACACTACTGGTGTGAGTACGCAACAAAATATCGGGGTTCTTTTCTATAAAGAACGTATCTTGCATATCGCGTGCAGGATGCTCTGGGGCAAAATTCAAAAGCGAATATACGTGCTTATCATCCTCCACTTCTGGTCCTTCTGCCACAGTAAAACCTACACGAGAAAAAATATCAATAATCTGCTCACGCACCAAAGACAATGGATGACGTGTACCCAACTCTATCGGATCAGGAGTACGTGTCAAATCCACATTATCTGCCGCTTTACTAGCAGCGCCACTTGCCTCCACTATCTCACGCAACTCATTGATTCGCGCCTCTGCTCCTTGACGCAAACGATTCAAAGGCTGACCAATCAATGCTTTCTCCTCTTTTGGCACAGAACGAAACTCATTAAACAACTCTGTAATGATACCTTTCTTCGAAAGATATTTAATACGCAAGCCCTCTACTTCTTCAAGTGTAGTAGCTTGAAGAGTTTCTACTTGTTGCAATAATTCTTGTATACGATTTATCATTTCTTTTATATTATTTTTCTCATTCTCTTGGCGGTTCGCACTCTATTTCACAGCAACCCACATTCGGCTGCAAAGGTACGAAAAAAAATAGAAATATGCAAGAAAAACACTATTTTTCCTGCACATTCATACAAAATACTTCTAAAATTCGTATTATTTTCCTTTTATCGTATCAAATCC
>JAZRBL010000172.1:0-3323 GCA_045635045.1 Candidatus Enterocola sp.
CAACACCAACAAATATTGCCAAGCATACTTCTCTTACGACTCTAAAAAATCGGGTGGTTTTACCTGCTCACACTTGCGCTTTGGCGACAACGCTATTCGCAGTACTTACTTGGTAAATACACCTAACTTTGTAGCTTGCCACGTACAAGCTTACCTTCGTATGTACGATGTAACCCGTGGTTTGCAAGAAAACGGTACCTTCCTTTTGAACACCGTTTGGAACGAAGAAGAATTGGCTAAAAACTTGCCTAACAAAGTTAAACGTTACTTTGCTCAAAACGACATTACCGTTTACTACATCAACGCTACTCAAATTGCACAAGAAATTGGTTTGGGCAACCGTACCAACACCATTTTGCAATCGGCATTCTTCCGTATTACCGGCGTAATTCCAGTAGAATTGGCTGTAGAACAAATGAAGAAATTCATTGTTAAATCGTACGGTAAAAAAGGTCAAGACATCGTTGACAAAAACAATGCTGCAGTAGATCGCGGTGGCGAATACAAACAATTAACCATCGATCCAGCTTGGGCTAACCTAGCTGACGACGCTGCTGTAGAAAACAACGATCCTGCATTCATCAACAACGTAGTTCGTCCTATCAATGCACAAGACGGCGACTTGTTGCCAGTATCTGCATTCAAAGGCATCGAAGACGGTACTTGGTATGCTGGCACCGCTAAATACGAAAAACGTGGTGTAGCTGCATTCGTTCCTGTTTGGAATGCTGACAACTGTATTCAATGTAACAAATGTGCTTACGTTTGTCCTCACGCTTGTATCCGTCCATTTGTACTAGACGACCAAGAAGCTGCTGGCTTGAATGCAGACATGATTGAAATGAAAGCTCCTGCTGCTATGAAAGGCATGAAGTTCCGCATGCAAGTAGGCGTTATGGACTGCTTGGGTTGCGGCAACTGCGTTGACGTATGTCCTGGTAATCCAAAATTGGGTGGTCCTGCTCTTAAAATGGTTAGCTTGGAAAGCCAATTGGGCGAAGCTGCTAACTGGGACTACTGCGTAGAAAACGTTAAATCGAAACAAGACTTGGTAGACATCAATGCCAACGTTAAGAATTCGCAATTCGCTACTCCTCTATTTGAGTTCTCGGGTGCTTGCTCGGGTTGCGGCGAAACTCCTTACGTTAAATTGTTGTCGCAACTATTTGGCGACCGTCAAATCATTGCTAACGCAACGGGTTGTTCGTCTATCTACTCAGGTTCTGTTCCTTCTACTCCTTATACCACCAACGAAAAAGGACAAGGTCCTGCTTGGGCTAACTCGCTATTCGAAGACTTCTGCGAATTTGGTATGGGTATGGAACTAGCAAACGAAAAAATGAAAGCTCGTTTGACCGACTTGATGACCAAAGCTCAAACTTGCACTTGCTGCAGCGACGAGCTAAAAGCCTTGTTCCAATCTTGGATCGAAAACCAAAACGATGCAGCAAAAACCAAAGAATTGGCAGCTCAAATCATTCCAGCTGTTCAAGCTTGCGACTGCGACATCTGCAAACAAATCAACTCGTTGAGCGGTTACCTAATCAAACGCAGCCAATGGATTATTGGTGGTGACGGTGCTTCTTACGATATCGGTTACGGTGGTCTTGACCACGTAATTGCATCGGGCAAAGACGTAAACATCTTGGTATTGGATACCGAAGTTTACTCAAATACCGGTGGTCAATCTTCTAAAGCTACCCCTGTAGGTGCAATCGCTAAATTTGCTGCTGCAGGTAAACGCGTTCGTAAAAAAGACTTGGGTATGATTGCTACTACCTATGGTTATGTTTACGTAGCTCAAATTGCTATGGGTGCCGACCAAGCTCAATGCTTGAAAGCTATCCGCGAAGCAGAAGCATATCCTGGTCCATCATTGGTAATTGCTTATGCTCCTTGTATCAACCACGGTTTGAAAAAAGGCATGGGCAAAGCTCAAGAAGAACAAGAAAATGCGGTTAAATGTGGTTACTGGCACTTGTGGCGCTACAACCCAGCGTTGGAAGCCGAAGGCAAAAACCCATTCTCTTTGGACAGCAAAGAACCTAACTGGGAAGGCTTTAAAGACTTCTTGAAAGGCGAAGTTCGTTACGCTTCTGTAATGAAACAATATCCTGCCGAAGCAGAAGAACTATTCCAAGCTGCTGAAGACAACGCTAAATGGCGTTACAACAGCTACAAACGCATGGAAAAACAATGGTCTAACGATTAAACCATCCAACGTTTATAACGTCAAAGTAGTTGTAGGGGCAATCCTTACAACTACTTTTTTTAACTAATAAAGAGTTTGAATTATGAAAAAGATGTTATTTATGGTAGCAGTTATGGCTACAACTTTGATGGCTTGCAACAAACACACCTATAACGCAACCAACGTGTTTGGCGAATGGGATTTGGTAGAAATGAACGGCAAAAAGGTAGAATTAAGCGAAGGAATTACCAAACCTTTTATCGGTTTTAATCAAAAAGAAGATCGCATTTATGGAAACACCGGATGCAACAGCTTTTTTGGTACCATGCTAACCGACTCTACCAACGTTGACGCCATTAGCTTTGATAACATGGGTAGCACCAAAATGATGTGCGCCGATATGTCGGTAGAAGACGAGTTGCTGATGACATTTGGTAATGTTCAAAGCATTGAGTACAACGCCGATGAATTGCAGCTAAAAGACAAGGCAGGCAACGTGATTCTTGAATTTGCAAGAAGACGCTAATAAAAGTGTTAATATTTGTTATAATATTCGTTTTTTATCCGTAAAGATTTCGCTTAAAAAGAAAAAAACGTACCTTTGTAACATATTAGTTTTCTTCGTAAGAAAAAGATTAAGAATTAAGATGGGGCAATGGGTTACCTAGCGTGGTGACCCATTGTTTTTTTTATCTACTCTACCTATTAATTCAAGAAAAAACTGTATTTTTGTACGGATTTAAATAAACACATCATGAAAGTATTAAAATTTGGCGGAACATCCGTAGGTTCTGCAAAACGCATGAAAGAAGTAGCAGCACTAATTGCCGACGGTCAACAAAAAATTGTAGTTTTGTCGGCTATGTCGGGAACTACCAATACCTTGGTAGAAATTGCAGACTACTTATACAAGAAAAATCCCGTAAGTGCTAACGAAGTAATTAACCAACTAGAAAAGAAATACGCTGCGGTTATAGACGAGCTATATACCACAGACGATTACAAAGCAAAAGCCAGTGAATGTGTTAAGCAAAACTTTGAACTTTTGCGCAACTTTACCAAACAAAATGTATTTCTACTATTTGACGAAAAAATCATTTTGGCACAAGGTGAATTGATGTCGACCGCTATG
>JAZRBL010000173.1:0-12032 GCA_045635045.1 Candidatus Enterocola sp.
TAGATTTTCCCGAACCCGACACACCCGTTACTACGGTTATTACACCCAAGGGGAAACGAACGGTTACATTTTTTAGGTTATGATGGGTGGCTTCTACCACTTCTACATAATTAGACCACTTGCGCGATGCTAAACACGTTACTGCCTCATCTTGAGCCAGGTAGCGCAATGTTGCGGAATGGGGATACTTTTCTTTTTCTTGTAGTAGTTTTTGTGGTTCTCCTTGCAATACCACTTCTCCACCCAACCTACCTGCTCCTGGACCTATATCGATGATATAATCGGCCGCCTGCATAATGGTTTTATCGTGTTCTACCACTACTACCGTATTGCCCAACTGCTGTAATTGACGAAGCACTCCTATTAACAAATCGGTATTCCGGGGATGCAAACCTATGCTGGGTTCGTCCAACACATACAAAGAACCCACCAAACTACTACCCAACGATGACACCAGGTTAATGCGTTGACTTTCACCTCCCGATAAGGTAGACGAAGCACGATTAAGGGTTAAATAATCCAACCCCACATCCATCAAGCACTTAACCCGTTTTTTAATTTCTACCAGCAAACGTTGCGCAGCAGCTGCTTCATACGCATCTAGCGATAACTGTTCAAAAAAGCCGTACAACTCAGAAATAGGCATTTGCACCAACTCGGTAATGGCTTTTCCGCCTACCTTTACATAGGTGGCTTCTTTTTTTAAGCGCACTCCCAAACAATCGGGGCAAATGGTTTTGCCTCTATACCGGCTTAGCATCACCCTATACTGAACTTTATATTGGTTCTGTTTTAAGAAGTTAAAGAATTCATTCAGTCCTTCAAAGTACTCATTACCCGTCCATAACAAACGTTTTTGTTCGTCGGTAAGCTGGTAATAGGGTCGATGAATAGGAAAATCAAATTTAGCGGCGTGTTTGATGAGCAATTGCAAGTCTACTCCCATTTTTTCGCCTCGCCAACAGGCTACTGCTCCTTCATATACCGACAATGCCTGATTAGGCACCACCAAGTTTTCGTCAATTCCAATTACAGATCCAAATCCTTCGCACGTAGGACAGGCACCAAGGGGATTATTAAAACTGAACAATTGTTCTGTAGGTTCTTCAAACACCATTCCGTCTGCTACAAAATCGCACGAAAATTCTTTCATGGATTGCACCGCACGATTTTGATCCAATTGTGCCAACAGCGCCACACCATGCCCTTCGTAAAAGGCGGTTTCTACCGAGTCGGCCAATCGGTTGTACAAGCTACGCTCTGTACTTACCGTAAACCTATCTACCACTATGTAAGCCAAGGTAGGTTGTAGATCGGTTTTTAACACATCCGAAATGCGCACAATCTCGTCGCCCAACAACAACCTATTAAACCCTTGTTGCATCAAGGTATTGAGTTGTTCACTCCAAGTAAACAATTCGTCACGCACCAAAGGTGCCAAAAGTAAGAAACTACTATCTAGTGGTTGTTGCTCTACATACGCTAGTACGTCGGAGACTTGGTGTTTTTTTACCTCTTCGCCCGATATTGGCGAAATGGTTTTACCCACGCGAGCATACAATTTACGCAAGTAATCGTAAATCTCAGTAGTGGTACCTACTGTAGAACGGCTGTTGCGGGTTTTTACCTTTTGTTCTACCGCAATAGCTGGTGGCAAACCCGTTATAAAATCAACCTCGGGTTTAGCCATGCGCCCCAAAAATTGTCGTGCATACGAAGACAAACTCTCTACATACCGACGCTGGCCTTCTGCATACAACGTATCAAAAGCCAACGACGATTTGCCAGAGCCTGACACACCCGTTATTACCACCAATTTTCCATGAGGAATAGTAACCTCAATGTTCTTGAGGTTATTGACACGGGCACCCTTGATATGTATTACCGATTCTTTTATATCGAAAGTGTTCTAAGGGTTGAAATCAATTTCATGTTGATAGGTTTGTCATCACGAATTGCCTTAGAGAAAGGAACATATACAATTTCGTCATTCACGATACCTACCATTAGGTTACGTTGCTCATCCAACAAAGCTTCGATAGCAGCGGCACCCATTCTACTTGCCAAAATGCGGTCTTGAGCCGATGGAGAACCACCACGTTGCATGTGACCCAACACCACTACACGTACATCGTATTCTGGGTGGTCTTTTTTCACTCTATCGGCAACACCTTGAGCACCACCGGTAACATCACTTTCTGCCACCAATACGATACTCGAGTTTTTGCTCTTTCTAAATCCGTTCTTGATTACTTCAGAAAGCAAATCGTCTTTGATGCTTACTTCTGGAATCACAGCGGCTTCTGCACCCGATGCAATCGCAGCATTCAACGCCAAGAAACCTGCGTCACGACCCATTACTTCCACAAAGAACAAACGTTCGTGCGAAGAAGCGGTATCTCTAATTTTATCCACTGCCTCAATTACAGTATTCAATGCCGTATCGTAACCAATGGTAAAGTCGGTACCATACAAGTCGTTATCGATGGTACAAGGCACACCTACAATGGGGAAATTGAATTCTTGGGCAAAGATACGAGCACCGGTAAAGGTACCATCACCACCCAACACTACCAACGCGTCAATCTCATGGCTTTTTAGGGTATCGTATGCCAATTGTCTACCTTCCTTGGTTTTAAACTCATCGCAACGAGCGGTTTTAATAATGGTACCACCATGTTGAATAATATTACTAACGTTTTGGGTTTTAAATTCAACTATCTCGTTGGTTACCATACCTTTATAACCTCTCATAATGGCTTTTACTTTGATGCCATTAAAAATAGCTGCACGTGTTACTGCACGCAAAGCTGCATTCATACCGGGGGCATCGCCACCCGAAGTTAGAATACCAATTGTTTTAATCTGATACATGGTTTATTTATTTTAGATTTGTTTATTATCGTTTTGAGATAGCCTCGTCTACTATTTCTTTTATTTTGTTCTTTACAGCCTCCATCTGCCATTTAGGCGTAGATGTTGCCCCGCAAATGCCTATTGATCCAGCGTTACTGGCACATCGTTCTATGCTTAAGCACATTCCCTCTGCTATATCATTGGGCGATGAAACAAAAAAGGTTCCCAATGGATTTTGTTTCGCACATTCCTCGTACAACACCTTGCCATTAGAACTTTTTCTGTCACCTACAAAGAAAATAAGTTGGTGTTTTTGAGCAAAGTTACGCATATTCGCCATGCGATTAGCCACTTGCCTACAAATGGTGTCATTGTAGGTAAAGTTCTCTACATCTGAAATTTGAGCCTTTATTTTCTCTATCAAGCTATAAAATCCATCGGTCGATTTGGTAGTTTGCGAAAACAAAATAATGGGTTTAGTAAAATCCACATCTTTCAGATCGTCCTCGTTTTCTACCACAATGGCCTTACCATCCGTTTGGCCCACCAAACCATTCACCTCGGCATGCCCTTTCTTGCCATAAATAACAATTTGCGACAATGGATAATCGGTATAAGCCTTTAAAATTCGCTTTTGCAAGGCCAACACCACAGGACATGTGGCATCTATAATGGTCACCCCATTTGCTTGCGCCTGTTTATAGACAGCAGGAGGTTCTCCGTGCGCTCTAAACAACAATTTCGTGTTTTTCAACGACGGCAAATCCTCGTGTTCAATCACTTCCAATCCGGCTTCCGAAAGTCGATTCACCTCGTCGCTGTTGTGCACTATATCGCCCAAGCAATACAAATGCCCAGACTCTTTCAATTCTTGTTCTGCTTTTTCGATGGCATTAACCACACCAAAACAAAAACCCGAGTTACTGTCTATTTCTATATGGGGGTACAACATACTTTTTCTACTTGTTTCATCAACCAAACTTGCTGTTCATCACGTGTCATATAGCTATTATCCAATACCACGGCATCGGCTGCTTGTCTTAATGGACTTTCGGCACGGTTTTGGTCTTGATAATCTCTATCTATCACATTCTGAAGTACTTCATCAAAATTCACTTGCATACCCTTTGTCGTCCATTCATCGTAACGACGTTGTGCTCTTACCCTAGCATCGGCTGTAACAAACACCTTTAATTCGGCATCTGGGAATACCACCGTTCCAATATCACGTCCATCCATCACTACTCCCTTATCTTTTCCCATGGCACGTTGCAAATCCACCATTTTTTGACGCACTTCTTTGATACTACTAATCTTACTTACCCAATTAGACACTTCTACCGAGCGAATAGCATCGTCCACACGTTCACTACCCATCAAAACCCCGCCATCGGCAGTAAATCCCACTTCTATTTGGGGCAACAGGGCTATCAAAGCTTCCACATGCAACTGATTATCTACAATCAATTGATGACGCAACGCAAACAACGTTACGGTACGATACATCGCGCCTGTATCAACGTATATATACCCCAACTCTTTGGCCAAGCGTTTGGCCATGGTACTTTTTCCACACGACGAAAAGCCGTCTATTGCAATGGTAATGCGTTTCATAACGATTTTTTTATACATTGATTGATATCAACTGCCACTGTAAAATGCCCGGTAACTGCTGCGGTGTTGTAAAAGGCGACAGCAGCGCCCAATTGCACCATCTTTATCTTAACACCAACCCCACCTGTCAAACCTGCCACCGAAAATACATACGGATTGGCCAAACTAAAACCTCTATCAAAATTATAGGCTAACGAAATCCAAAATTTTTCTGATTTAGGCGCAATATCTACACCTAATATTATTTTTCGGGCAAATGCTTCACCTGCCGAAACGGGCACCACCTCTGCATCATTTGAGACTACATTATAATCCCACTTCTGCAAATTTTGGAGCGTTAAGCTCAAACCAAAGGGAGCCTTAGAAAAACGTTTGATAACCCCAATCGACAAATTGATAGGCATCCATGTGCTGGTCATGTAGATATTTTCGGGACCTGCTACTCGTCCACCAAAATTTCGGAGCGATAAACCTGCCGACACCAAATGAGTGGTATCGTTAAACAACAACCCTATATCGGCTCCCAATGAGAACGAAGTATACGTTTCGTACGTCGACAAAACAGGTTTCAGCGTAACCCCTACCGTAAAATACTTATTTAAGCGACGCGAATAAGTAGCATTCAATGCAAAATCTTGCGCCGAGAAATCGCCCGTTGGTTTACCGTATTCATCATAGCCAGCCATCGTGCCGTATTGCGCAAACTGAAACGAACCAGCAAAAGCATCGTTTTCGCTAAATTTGGTAGCATACATAGCCGATCCATACCCGGTTCCCACCATGTATACCGAATAATTCAGAAACAACAATTTATCAGAAAAGACGCTCAGCGAAGCAGGGTTGTTCACCGAAAAAGAGGGATCTGCTCCGGCATAAGCCACATTGTGTCCACCCATAGCTGCTACATGTGCCGACATTGGATAGTCCGTAAACGTAGCCACGGCCGTGCCCATTTGCTGAGCATATCCGCAGATAAAAAGAATCCAGGCACTTATAACAAGCTTAAATCGTCTCAATTTTTTATTCCTATAAAAAAACTTTCAAATGTACGCATTTTTGCGCAAATCTTTACTATACCACTCCGTATATTTTGATATTTTCGAAAAAAGTCAATTTAATGGTTTTGTATCTAAAAAAATTATAGTACATTTGCAAACGGACAACAAAAATCAAACGATATAGTATGGAAATTAAGAAATCACCCAAAGCCGACTTGGAGAACAAAAAATCGACCTCCATTCTTATTGGCTTGGTAGTGGCATTAGGTCTTACATTCGTTGCATTCGAATGGGCTGAACAAGACATTACCGTGTACGAAGATGCTCTGATTGAGGCAGTTGCCGAAGATGAGGACATGATTGAGGTAACCTTTAGAGACGAAACTCCTCCTCCACCACCCCCTCCACAACAACCTGAAACCGTATTAAGCGACATTATTGATATTCAAGACAATAAAGCCGAAGTAAATGACGTAGAGTTTAACTCGGAAGACGAAGCCGACAAACGTGTTGAGATTCAAGCTCCCGTTGCTCCACCCGAAGAAGACCCTGAAGAACAACGCATCCACGTTATCGTAGAAAAAATGCCAGAATTCCCTGGTGGCGAAGAAGCGATGAACCGTTACATTGTACGTAACATTAAATATCCACTAATCGCACAAGAAAACGGTATTCAAGGACGTGTTATTTGTCAATTCGTTGTAAACGCTGACGGTAAAATTGTTGACGTACAAGTAGTACGTGGTGTAGAAGCCAGCTTGGACAAAGAAGCTAAACGTGTAATCGAATCCATGCCATCATGGACTCCTGGACGTCAAGGTGGTAAAAATGTACGCGTTAAATACACCTTACCTATCCGTTTCAAACTATAACACAAATTTTAACCAATACTAAAAAGCCTTCTACGGAAGGCTTTTTTATTCTATGGACCAACAAACAATAGACATATCATTAGAAAGAGCCATTTTGGTAGGACTTATCACGCCTCAACAAAACGAGCGAAAGGCCATTGAATACATCAACGAGCTAGAATTTTTGGCCGACACAGCTGGTGCAGTGGTAATTCATAAATTCTTTCAACGCCTAGACTATGCCAACTCAAGAACCTTTGTTGGAACCGGCAAGCTAGAAGAAATAAAAGAATACATCGCCAACCACGATATCAACCTAGCCATTTTTGACGATGAGTTATCGCCTTCGCAACTGCGTAACATCGAAAACGAGCTACAAGTAAAGGTATTAGATAGAACCAGTCTTATTTTGGATATTTTTGCCAAACGCGCCCAAACTGCCCATGCAAAAACACAAGTAGAGTTGGCTCAACTACAATACCTACTGCCACGCCTTACCCGTATGTGGACGCACTTGGAACGCCAAAGAGGGGGTATTGGCATGCGTGGGCCTGGTGAGACCCAGATAGAAACCGACCGCCGCATTATTCTACGTCGCATATCGCTACTCAAAGAAGAATTAATCAGCATCGATAAGCAAAAAACCGTACAACGTAAAAACAGAGGAAAACTGGTGCGCGTTGCCTTGGTAGGTTATACCAACGTCGGTAAATCCACCCTAATGAACCTTATCAGCAAATCGGATGTTTTTGCCGAAAATAAACTATTCGCCACCCTCGACACCACCGTACGCAAAGTAGTAGTACAAAACTTGCCTTTCTTACTTACCGATACAGTTGGATTTATACGCAAATTGCCCCACGGTTTGGTAGAATCGTTTAAATCTACCCTAGACGAGGTGCGCGAAGCGGATATTTGGGTACATGTAGTAGACATTTCACACCCTCAATTTGAAGAGCAAATGGAGGTAGTAGAACGCACCTTACACGAAATAGAAGAAAACGGCAAGCCTACCATCATTGTCTTTAACAAGATTGACGCCTACGAATTCCAACCCAAAGACGAGTTTGATTTAAGCCCTTCTACCCCACAAAACGTATCGATAGAAGAATTAAAGCAAACATGGATGTCAAAATTGGGAGAAAATTGTATCTTTATATCGGCCAAAGAAAAAATCAATATCGAAGAGCTAAAACAATTGTTGTACGACCGAGCCAAAGAAATACACACAGCACGCTTCCCTTACAACGATTTTTTATACGAAACTTACGACGACGAAACCGTATAATACCCTGCCTATGTCATACAGGAACCTTACCCCAGCAGAAATTACCCAATTAGAACAGCAACATTGTACTTGCGATAACTGGGACCATATTTTAGTTGCTCCAGACTTTACCACTCAGTACGTAAAGCACGTTCATTTTACCGGAAACATCCGCATCGGATCATTCAAAAAAACATTTGTCCTAGACGGAGGCATTCCTAGACATAGCGGTTTATACCATTCTAGCATACACAACTGCACCATTGGCAACAATGTATACATCTCGCGCATACACCGATACATTGCCAACTACCAAATTGGAGACGATTGTTACATCGAAGATACCGAGTGCATCGCTACTACGGGTAAGAGCAGCTTTGGCAACGGCCTTCGCGTGTCTGTTCTAAACGAAACAGGGGGACGTTCCATTGCTATTTGCAATAAATTATCTTCGCAATTGGCCTACATCATGACCTTGTACCGTCATCGTGCCAAAACCATCAATCGCATCGATCAAATTATACAAAACTATACCGACCAAGTCAGTTCAGATTTTGGTTTCATTGGTCAACACGTACGCATCACCAGCTGTGGCAACATCAAAAACGTACACATTGGCGACTACGCCATTTTAGAAAGCGCACAAGAATTAGAAAACGGCAGCATCAACAGCAACAGTGCCGACCCTATTCACATCGGCAGTGGTGTAATGGCCAAAAACTTTATCCTTTCTTCGGGAGCACAAGTAACCGAAGCTACCTTAATAGAAAACTGTTTTATTGGACAAGGCACCCAATTGGGCAAACACTTTTCTATATACGACTCGGTTTACTTTAGCAACTGCCAAGGTTTCCACGGCGAAGCTTGCGCTATTTTTGGAGGTCCTTTTACAGTTACCCACCACAAATCGAGTTTACTTATTGCTGGTATGTTCTCTTTCTTGAATGCGGGCAGTGGATCCAACCAAAGTAATCACATGTACAAATTAGGTCCCATTCACCAAGGCGTTGTAGAAAGAGGTTCTAAAACCACCAGTGACTCATACGTACTATGGCCTGCTAAAATTGGGGCTTTCTCTTTGGTAATGGGTCGTCACCATCACCACTCCGACACCTCTAACCTACCCTTCTCATACCTTATAGAAAACGACGACGACACCCATATTATACCCGGCGTTAATCTACGAAGCGTAGGTACTATTCGCGATGCGCAAAAATGGCCCAAACGCGACAAACGCAAAGACCCCGATAAATTAGACCAAATTAACTTTAACCTACTTAGTCCCTACACCATCCAAAAGATGTATGCGGGAATTAACATTTTAGAAACATTAAAAGAACTATCGGGCGAAACCTCCGAAACTTATACCTACCAAAGCACCATTATTAAACACTCATCGCTGTTTAAAGGTATAAAATACTACCAAATGGCCATCAATAAATTTTTAGGTAATTCCATTATTAAACGCCTTGAAATTACGCCATTTAAGTCTATTGAAGAAATCAGAGAACGCCTAAAACCCGACACTAACATAGGCTTGGGCCCATGGGTCGATTTATCGGGTATGATAGCCCCACAAACCGAAATAGACAGACTGCTTAACAACATTGATAGCGGCACGATAGATACCTTAGAAGCCATCAACCAACGTTTCAAAGAAATTCATTCCAACTATTATCAATACGAATGGACTTGGGCACTTCAAAAAATAGAAGAGCGTCTTAACAAACCCTACACCGAATTTACGGTACAAGACATCATTGATTTGGCGCAAACCTGGAAAAAAAGCGTGGTAGATTTGGACAACCTACTTTACGAAGATGCCAAAAAAGAATTTACCTTGATCTCTAAAACCGGTTTTGGCGTAGACGGCGACGAATCTACCAAACAATTGGACTTTATCAATGTGCGCGGACAGTTCGAGAACAACCCATTTGTTCAAGAAGTACAAGAACACATTGTCAAAAAATCGGCGCTATGCCAAGAACTTATTGATCGTATCAGTCCTTTACAGGCATGAAACAAACCTGGTTTCAAATAAAGGCTTACCTAAAACATTGGCTCACATCGCATAGCAGAAGGGGCGATGGGGTACATTCTCCTTTTATTTTTTCGTTTATCACCGACGTAAAAAACGAAAAACACCCCTACTATGCTTACCGCACGGTAGAACAAATACGCAAAAACTTACAAAACGACAAAGGCACCCTACAAGTAACCGATTACGGCACAGGCAAATCTCAAAAACGGGCCATTTGCGATATGGTAAAACGCAGCGCAAAATCGGCAAAAGAAGCACAATTCCTGTTTCGTATGGTTACATCGTACCAACCCAAAACCATACTAGATTTAGGAACCAATTTAGGCACTACTACCTTGTATTTAGCGCTTGCCAACCCCCAAGCCAGCATTTACTCTTTTGAAGGATGCCCAGAAACGGCCCGCATTGCAACCACCAACTTTAAAAATACCAAAGTTAACAACATACAAATGCGCATAGGTAATCTGGCAGACACTTTACCAGCTGCATTACAAGAAATCCCCAACATCGACTTTGTTTTCTTTGATGCCAACCACCAAAAAGAGCCAACTCTTGACTATTTTGCGCAATGTTTACCACACGTAAACCCCTATGGCATTTTTGTCTTTGACGATATTCATTGGTCTGAGGGCATGCAAGAAGCTTGGGACACCGTGCGCCAACACCCACAAGTTATGGTAAGCGTCGACTTGTATCATTTTGGTATTCTATTTTTTAACCCCGAATTAAAAAAAGCGCACTATAACATCCAATTTTAACCCTATGAAACCCTATACAAAAACTGGCGATGGCGGCACCACCTCTCTTATTGGTGGCAAGCGTGTTGCAAAAACAGACGTCCATTTAGAAATCTATGGAACATTGGACGAATTAAGTAGTTTTATCGGGCTACTAAAACAATCCGTAAGTGCCAATCATAATGCCACTTTGGTAACTATACAAGAGACACTGGTTCAGATCAATAGCCTTTTTGCAAATGACAACCCTGAATGGGATCAAAGCCATCCTTTTGACCAACAAAAAACGCTTCAATTAGAACAACAAATTGATAGCATAGACGACCAATTACCCCGCATTCAATCGTTTTTACTACCCGGATGCAACACATGCAACGCACTGTGCAATATTTGCCGCTGCATTTGCCGTAGAGCCGAACGAAATATTCATCAAATTAACCTGTTTAACAACCAAGAAAAGGCGGCCATTTACATCAACAGGTTATCCGACTATTTTTTTGTATTAGGCAGAATTTATGAACAACAGACATAAAAATAGAGGGTATCTTATTGTTTATCCTTATTTTTTTCATTATCTTTGCAAACGCTTGTTATGAGCGCAAACGCATTTATTTTACGTAATAAACTAACTAACAATGTATTGGACACTAGAGCTTGCGTCAAAATTAGAAGACGCACCATGGCCAGCAACCAAAGACGAATTGATTGACTATGCAGTTCGTTCTGGAGCCCCTCTTGAAGTGATTGAAAACTTGCAAGAAATTGAAGATGAGGGAGATGTGTACGAAACGATAGAAGATATTTGGCCAGATTATCCTAGTAAAGAAGACTTCTTCTTTAACGAAGATGAATATTAAAAAATCTTTATTTTTGTTATTTTTTGTATTTTTCTTGAACAGCCGGCACGTAATACAAGAATAGCAAAATAAACGCAGACAAAGGATAAGGTCCACAGCAGTTGTAAACATGAAAAAAATTATTGTTGGTCTTGTCTTTTTTATAGGTGCACTAACGCCACTACTAGCACAACAAGCTATATTATTTAGTCAATACATGAATAATTTAGCGCTTTGCAACCCAGCGGCCGTTGGACACAATGATATGATAAACGTAGGAGGTAGTTTCCGATCGCAATACGCAGGTTTTGAAGGAGCACCTATCGTTTATAACGTTGGAGCCGATATGGGTTTCAATATTGCAAAAACCAAACACGGTGTAGGACTTAATTTTTACGACAACACCGTTGGTTTATTTCGTTTTCAAGACGTCAATCTTGATTACGCATACAGGATTCCTATTAAGGACGGTTTTTTAAGTGCGGGCGTGGCCGTTAACTTTACCACGGTTAGTTACGACACAGAGCGCTTACATACCGTAGATAGCGATTATCATTCGCCAGACGATCCAAGCATTGCCCAAGCAAACGGCAACGACTTTCAGATGGACCTTGGAGTAGGCATCTTGTATAAAAACAAAACATGGTTTGCAGGCGTTTCGCTTCAAAACATTCTAGCCCCACAATACAGGCTAAGCAACACAAGCGAAACCAACCTATTCGACAAAAGTCGGAATTTAATGATTTTAGGCGGATACAATATTTCTTTTACAAATCCGTTATATAAGTTGAAAGTATCAGCTGCTATCAACACGGATTTTATCACATGGAGT